>CAYNPF010000358.1:0-2725 GCA_964398895.1 uncultured bacterium | reverse complement strand
GACCTGCGCAACCTCACCATCACCATCGAGCTGCCGGAGGGCGTCGAGGCCACCGTGAGCGACCCGCAGTTCGCCCGCCTGGTGCGGCGCAACCGCAGCGGGGTGGCGGCATGAGGACGTTCCCGGCCGAGGTCACCGCGGCGATCGCCGCCTCGTCCCACCGTGCCGCGCTCGCCGTGCGCATCGTCGACCAGGCGGGGACGGAGTGGCTGTGGACCGACTGGCCGGTCAATCTCACCGTGTCCGTGGACGTCGGCGCCGGTGCCGTCAACAAGACGTTTGTGGCGTCCGTCCTCAAGATGCCGTCTGATCCCGAGTACGCGAGCCCCAACAGCGCCCAGGCCGGAATCCAGATCGCGGATCCGCTCGGCACCATCCGCGCCGCGGCCGACGCCGGCCTCTTCCGCGACGCCAGCTTCATGCTCTGGGAGTGCTTCGACCGGGGCCTGGCTTACACCATGGCTGCCGCGTGCATGCTCAAGGGCTCGGTCGAGCGCCCGGGGTTCGGGGAGCTGGAGATGGTCGAGCTCGAGGCCGGCCCCTCCGTCATCAGCGCGTTGCGCGACTCCCCGCCGCGCGTTGGCCCGACCTGCTGGTACACCACGACCACCCAGTGCGCCCACGCCCTCACCTGTGCCAAGAGCCTCGCCGCCTGCACCGCCAACAGCCAGCTCGCCAACTTTAGCGGCTGCATCGTCCTGCTCGTCGCCGGGACCGTGCTGGAGTTCCGGGACAGCGCTACGCAGCTTGTCGACACCGGCTCGGCCGGCACCACGACGCCGTCCGTGATTCAGGGGTTCTGACATGTCCGAGGTCTTTCCTGTCACGCTGCTCCCGGTCAAGGGTTGGCGCGAGCCCCGCGACTGGCAGAACCTCCAGGAGCGCGGGCGCGGCTCCCTGACTCAGGTCGTCGAGACGCTCACCGCCCCAGTCTGGGAGGCGTCCGGCAGCTTCGAGCTGTCGGCGGCCAACGAGGCGCTTCTCCAGGCGTTCTTCGACGCCCGCCGCGGCGCTGCCGAGTCCTTCTACTTCTACTCCGCACTCGCCCGCAAGAAGCGTCTGGCGCTGGCGTGCGGCACCGGCGACGGCACGGCCAAGACCTTCCCGGCGCCCATCGCCTATCCCTTCACGGACGAGATCACGCCGGTCGCCCATGTCGCCGGCAGCGCGAAGGTTTACGGCACCGCTTTCGCGCTCGGTGTCGCGAACTCGCTCACCAAGTCCGAGGACTTCTCGGACACCTCGGCCTGGCCGGTCGGCACCGACGCCACCGTGACCAGAACATCCGGGCAGACCAATCCCCTCGGCGGCGCGACCGCGTGGCGCATCGCCACCTCGGGCGGCAGCGCGACCACCAAGCTCACGCATGCGAGCCACGGCACTCCGACCACCGCCCAGGTGCAGCGGATCAGCATCTGGGTCAAGAACACCGGCGCCAAGGCACTCACCATCACCGACGGGCTGGGCGGCACCACGACCCTCGCCGGCGGCGGCAGCGCGTGGCAGGAGGTCGTGCTCACGACCACCGGGACCGGCGGCGCCTCGACGCTGAGCTTCCTCGCGCCGGCCTCCGGCGACTCGCTGACCTTCTATGTGTGGCATCCCTGGGCGGTCGTGACGCACGCCGTCCTTGGCGCGCCGGCCGCTTCGTGGCTCTACGTGCCGACCGACGCCAGCGCCATTGCGGCGGCTGCCTCCGGCTGCTGGCAGGTGGTGATCTACCCGGCCGTCAGCGCACCGACCGCCGGGCAGGCGGTAACCCTCGGCGCCCAGGGTCGTGAGCGCATCCTCTGCCGCTTCGCGCCAGCCATGAAGTATGACCCGGAACCGTACAAGTACAACAAGTTCCGTGTCGGCGTGCAGCTCCAGGAGGCTGCGTCGTGAGCAGCATCCGTCGCCATCTCACAGCAGGACCGCGGGCCCGCACGGCACCAACCGGTGACCCGCTGGCGATGACCTGGCCGAGCGTCTTCAACATGCCGACCGCAGTGGGGACCATGGAGGGCGTGCAGGGCACCCCGAGCGAGCCCCGCAAGGTCGCCGTCTCGAACGTCGCCGAGCACCAGTCGATGCCGATCCTCTACGGCACCTTCCGCGTGCAGTGTCGGCCGCTCATCCTAGGCGTCGACGCGACCGGCGGCATCACCGTCGCCTGGCTCGTGGGCCTCGGCCCGATCCAGGCGATCGACGGCTACGAGCTCTCCGGCCATGCCGCGCCGATCACCGGCGTCACCTTCGAGACGCACCTCGGTGCCCCCAACACCACCGTCTCGACCCTCCTCGGCTCGCTGATCGCCGGCTACGCGCAGAAGCACCCATGGTGGGCGATGCTCGTCGCCTACATCGACCCGGCCAGTGTGCTCTACGGCGGCCTCCCGACCGCCACCGTCTGGGGCCGCGGTCGCAATGACGTGTACGACCCCCGAACCGCCGGTACCGCCTACACCGCGAACCCAGCGCTCTGCACCGCGCACTACGCGCAAATTGCCGAGGGCTGCAACTACGGCCCGACCGGCATCGACTGGGCGGCGGTCACGATCTGCGCGGACCATTGCGATTTCGACCCGTCCGGCGCCGACAAGCGGTACCGCCTGGCGGCCGTGCTCGACGGCACCCGCGAGGCCCGCGAATGGCTGAACGAGCTCATGCGCCACGCCCGCCTCGCGGAAGCCTACGACCAGGGCCTGTGGAAGCTCCTCTGCGAGTCGGAGGGGAGCGCCCCCGT
>CAYNPF010000357.1:0-2726 GCA_964398895.1 uncultured bacterium | reverse complement strand
GTGGGCCGACGTGGACCTCGGCGGCTCGTCCGACGACCTCGCCGGCTGCGACACCACCCTGTCGCTGGGCTTCGCCTACAACGCCACCAACAACGACCAGACCTACGGCAAGACGCCGCCGGTGGTCGGCTACGACTTCTTCCTCGGGCCCCGCACCACCGGGGGCGACACCCTGGGGATGACGTCGTTCAACAAGTACATCAACGGGACCGACCCGGGTTCGTCCGACGCCACCTACAGCTACATGCAGGGGCTGCAGGCCGACGGGAGCGACCTGTTGGATCCCACCACCGGTCTGCCGACGCACTACTTCAACTCCGGCGATCCGGTCCTGGGCACCGGCTGGCTCGACAACAACGCCGCCGACAAGCGCATGATGCTGTCCTCGGGGCCGTTCAGCATGGAACCGGGGGACACGCAGATCGTCGTGGCGGCGCTCATCATCGGCCAGGGCAGCAACCGGCTCTCGTCCGTCGCCGGCCTGCGGTTCTACGACACCTACGCCCAGGATGCCTTCGACAAGGCCTTCGAGCTGCCCAGCCCGCCGTCGCAGCCCAAGGTGGAGGTGACGGTGGATCATGGCACGGCGACCCTGTGCTGGGACGCCGCCTCGCGCCTGAACTACCACGTGCCGGGCTACGCGTTCGAGGGCTACAACGTCTACCAGGGTGAGACGGTGGCCGGGCCGTGGAAGCTGCTGGCCACCTACGACGAGGTGGACGCCATCCGCGTGATCTACGACGAGATCTTCGACCTGACGACCGGGCAGACCATCCCGGCCTACCCGACAGCGTTCGGTTCGGACCTCGGCGTGGCCTTCTGTCACACGGTGACCGAGGATGCCATCCGCGGCGGCAGCCTGAAGGACGGCACCAACTACTACTACGCGGTGACGGCCTACTCGTACAACCCGACCGGCAAGCCGAAGGTGCTGGAGACCTCGCAGGTCCCGGTGACGGTCATGCCGCAGCGCCCGGCGCTGGGCACCGACCCGCGGACGGCCTCGGCCACCGACGTGGCCTACACCCAGCTCGATCCGAGCCAGCCGCCGAGCACGGAGGTGGTCTCCGTGCAGGTGGTCAACCCCGCGGACGTGACCGGTCATGGCTACCGGGTCACCTTCGAGCCGATGGCCCCGTTGTTCTTCGGGCAGATCGGCGCGGACACGGCCACGGTGCGCTACTCGTGGACGCTGACCGACACGACTACGGGCGAGGTCAAGCTGACGGAACAGCTCAACCAGCGTGGTGACCTGGCCTACCGGGTGGTGGACGGGATCCAGGTCACGGTGGCAGGCGCCTACTTCCCGGTGCTGCAGACGGTGAGCTACCAGAACAACGACGCCACGCACTATCGTGCGTTGGAGGGGTACACGAACTGGAGCGGGAACCAGGACTGGTTCTACGGCGCCGCCGGGCCGGCCAAGGACTACTGGGGCAATTCGAGCCGGCTCGACCCGGCCGCCGACCCCGACTCCTTCACCACGGTGCGACTGGTGTACACGGAACCGCGTCAGGGCCAGAAGGCCTACCGTTTCCTCCGGCGCGAGCTGGCGGACAGCACCAGTGCGGGGAACGTCGGGGACGCACCGCCCACGGGGATCGGTTACGTCTACGGCGGTTTCCACCGCATCAATCTCTGGGCGATCGATGCGGTGAGCGGCGATACGCTGGACATCGCCTGGTGCGAACGCATGAAGACGGATTCGGTCGGCACCTACCTGCCGGATGACCGGCAGCCGTCGTGCCAGGACTCGCTCTGGACACCGGAGCCGTCGGAGGGCGACGCGACTCTCGAGCGCCTGTTCGTCGAGAAGTCCCACTACAGCGAGACCGATACGATGCCCAAGGCCCTCTACACCGGGGCGACGAACCCCGGGGCGCTGCGACAGGGGATCCTGCCGGGGCTCTACATGATCTGGGCCGCCTACCGCGCCGCGGGCGATCCGGCGGATCCGATGCAGGATCGGATCGTCGATCCGGGCGACGCCATCCGCTTCACCTGGGCGGTGCCGGCCACGTCGAACGACGTCTACACGTTCGACACCTCGCCGCTGGTGCGGGGCAACGCCGCGCTGGCCAGGACGGGGCTGGGACGCATCCGCGTGGTCCCGAACCCCTACTACAATCGCTCGACCTACGAGCTGAGCCAGTTCAACCGGATGATCCGCTTCATCAACCTGCCCGAGCAGTGCATCATCCGGATCTTCAGCCTCTCGGGTGAGCTGATCCGCACGCTGCGCAAGACCGATGCGACCAGCTCGGTCCTCACCTGGAACGTGCAGACCGAGAACGGCCTGCCGGTGGCGAGCGGCGTGTACGTCTACCACGTGGACGCACCCGGCGTGGGCAGCACCTACGGGCGATTGGTCGTGTTCATGGAGAAGGAACGCCTGAACACCTACTAGGAGACGACGACGATGATCGGGAATCCCTCGCAAAGGAGAGACAAGATGCTTCGTCTCAGCGTTCTCGCGCTCGTCGTGATGCTCCTGGCGGGCGCGGCGGTCCCGGCCCTGGCGGGCTCGAACGGCCGCAAGGGCACGGAGGGGGCGCCGGAGCTCTCGATTCCGGTCGGTCCCCGCGGAGCGGCCCTGGGTGGCGCCGTGATCAGCGACGTCACCGGGGTCGAGGCCATGTTCTGGAACCCGGCCGGTCTCGGGGGGCTGCCCCGGACCGAGGCCATGTTCTCGCACACCCAGTACTTCGCGGACATGAAGCTGAACT
>CAYNPF010000356.1:0-2733 GCA_964398895.1 uncultured bacterium | reverse complement strand
GTTGCCGGTGAGCAGGCCGGCGATCCACCCGGGCTCGGCGGCGATGGCGTCGAGCAGCGCGGGCACCCCAGCCATCATCCGGCCGCGCCCGGGCGCGAGCATCCGGCGCATGTGGCCGAAGACGGAGTCCCAGAAGCGGGCCTCCTCCTCCACCGTGAACTGCCGGCCGTACTTGTGCAGGATGTCGGCGAGGATGAGCGGCTCGATCCGCCCGGCAAAGGCGACGTCGGTCAGGTCGTCGGCGACCCCGAAGCGCTCGTTCACGGCGCAGGCGAAGGCGGCGCGCGCGGCCCCCTCGGTGGACAGCAGGGTGCCGTCCACGTCGAACAGCCAGGCCAGTCGGGCGGGTGGGTTCATCGCAGGGGCTTCCGCGTTGGGCGACCCGTCGGACGCGCTGGTGGACGGCCAGGGCGGGACGAGCGCACGGCGAACCGGGACGCGAGCGCGGCATGCTACCATAGTCGTGTTCCCGCGACTCGTCGCCCTTCTCGAGGTATGGCCGTGAAACCCTCCACCTTCGCCCGTCTCGCCGGCGTTCTCCTGCTCCTCGTCGTCACCACCCTCGCGACCGCCGCCGCCGACGCGCCCGCGCTGTCCACGCAGCTCGTGCGCGTGAGCCTCGATGCGACCACGACGCTCGAGTCGTTGCTCGCCGACGGCTTCGACGTCGTCGCCGTGCACCACGGGGTCTCGGCCGACCTGCTGGTCCGCCCAGCCGACGCCGCCCGGCTGGCGGCGCGCGGGGCCGCGACCGTGCTGCTCGACGACGCGGTCGAGCGCCACTACGCCGAGCGCGCGGAGCGCGAGTTGAGCGCGCGACCGCGGCCGGCGCCGGCGCGCGTGCTGAGCGCGATCCGCCCCGACGGCGTCTTCCGCACCGAGGCGCTGCCGGCCTTCGGCTCGGGCAGCATGGGCGGCTACTGGACGCTGGCCGAGGTGAAGACCAAGCTCGATTCGCTGGTGGCCGCCGACATCCGTGACCTGGTGGCCGACAAGCTCGACACGCTGGGCACGACCTGGCAGGGCCGCCCGATCTGGGGCCTGCGGCTCGGCAAGGCGGTCGCCGGGACCGACCCGCGGCCGGTGGTCTACTTCAGCGCCCTCACCCACGCGCGCGAGCCCGAGGGCATGCAGTCGCTGTTCTGTTTCGTGGACGACCTGCTGGCGAAGTACGACACCGACGACTTCGCCCGCTACCTGCTCGACCAACGGGTGATCTACATCTGTCCGGTGGTGAACCCCGACGGCTACGCGCACAACCAGGCGACCAATCCGAGCGGCGGCGGGACCTGGCGCAAGAACGCCCGCGACACCGACAGCGACGGGGTGTGGTTCGAGAACACCGACGGCGTGGACATCAACCGCAACTTCAGCTTCCGCTGGGGCTACGACGGGGTCGGCTCCAGCGGGGCGGCGATGAGCGAATCGTACCGCGGCCCCTACGCCTTCTCCGAGCCGGAGGCCGTCGCCCAGCGCGATGTCGTCACCGCGCTCGCCCCGGTCACCGGCATCTCCTTCCACACCTACAGCGACGACTTCCTGCACCCGTGGGGCTACATCGCCCAGGCCACCGCCGACTCGGCGGCCTTCGACGAATGGGACGACGAGGCCACGCTGGGCTCGCCCTACGCGGCCGGGCCGGGCTCGCGCATCCTCTACACCACCAACGGCGACTTCAACGACTGGACCTACGGCGACACGCTGGCCAAGCCGCGCTGCTTCACCTGGACGCCCGAGGTCGGCACCCAGGCCGACGGGTTCTGGCCCGCGCCCTCGCGCATCGTGCCGCTGGCCCTGGAGAACCTGCGCAAGTGCTACACGGTCGTGGCCATCGCCGGGCCCTACGTGCGGCTCGAGCGCTGGACGCTGGCCGAGGGCACGCTCGACGCCGGGCACCTCGCGCACCTGGCGCTGCGCCTGCGCAACCGCGGTCTGGCCGCGGTGCCCGCGAACCTGTTCGCCACCCTGGTCCCGCTCGACGACGGCGTGACGGTGTGCGGCGGCTCCGCCGGCCTCGCCTATCCCGCGCTGGCGGCGCGCAGCAGCGCCGAGGCGAGCGACGGCGGCACGTTCCTGCTCGCCGCCGCCGACACGATCACGCCCGGCCGCCGGGTGCGCCTCGAGGCCCGCTTCACCGCCGACGGCGGCTACTTCTCGCGCGACACGGTGGAGCTGCGGCTGGGCACGCCGACGGTGCTCGCCGCCGAGGCCTGCGACGCGCTCACGCACTGGACCTCGAGCAGCGGCTGGGGCGTGGTCTCGACCGACCCCGCCCACCCCGACCGCTACCTGAACGACAGCCCCTCGGGGGCCTACGCCAACAACGCCAACCCGCGGCTGACGCACAGGTCGCGCTTCAACCTCGCCGCCGGCGTGCACGCGTGGATCCGCTTCGAGGCCCGCTGGTTCACCGAGCAGGGCTACGACGGCACGCTGATCGAGGCCAGCCTCGACAGCGTGACCTGGACGCCGCTGGCCGGGCGCGCCACGACGCCGGGGCTGACCTCGCCGCAGCCGGTGGGCCTGCCCATCTACCAGGCGACGCGGCGGCTCTGGCAGACGGAGTGGGTGGATCTGTCGGGCTTCGCCGGACCGGCCGGCGGCACGGTGCGCCTGCGGCTGCGCACGGTCTCCGACTCGGGGACCAGCTACGACGGCTTCAGCTTCGACTCGCTGGTGGTGATGCTCTACGACCCGGCGGCCCAGCCGGCGCCGGCCGCGGTGGGTCCGGCC
>CAYNPF010000355.1:0-2746 GCA_964398895.1 uncultured bacterium | reverse complement strand
ACGAGATCGGTGAGCTGCCGCCCCCGGTGCAGGTGAAGCTGCTGCGGGTATTGGAGGAGCGCTCGTTCGAGCGGGTGGGCGGCAGCGAGACGCTGCGCGTGGACGTGCGCCTGGTCGCCGCGACGAACCGCGACCTGGAGGCCGAGGTGGCCGCCGGGCGCTTCCGCGAGGACCTCTTCTACCGGCTGAGCGTCGTGCGCATCCAGATGCCGTCGCTGCGCGAGCGGCCCGAGGACATCCCGTTGCTGGTCGAGGGCTTCATCCGCGAGTTCGATCGCGAGCACGGCCGTCGCGTGACCGGGATCACCCGCGGCGTGCTCGATCGGCTGATGCGTCACCCGTGGCCGGGCAACGTGCGGCAGTTGCGCAATACGATCGAGGGGATGGTGGTCTTCGCCGAGGGCCGCCGTGCCCTCGACCTGTCCGACCTGCCGGACGCGCTGCGCGAGGTGGAGAGCGCGGGGGAGAAGCTCGAGCTGCGCGTGGGCATGACCGTGGCCGAGGCGGAGCGCCAGCTCGTTGCCGCGACGCTGCGACACTGCGGCAACGACAAGCCCCGCGCGGCGGCGATGCTGGGCATCGGCCTGCGCACCCTGTACCGCAAGCTCAAGCTGCGCTGAGGGGGGCGGGGACGGCCGCGGCATGGCCGTGGCGCCGGTGAGCCCACGGGCCCCGGGTCGGTGCTCCGGTCGCGCCCGCGGACTCCCGACGGGGGGCTAAGCTCCGAGGGACCCCGTGCCGATAACCCCGGGGGTATTTCGTATTGCGTCCCCGGAGGTTCCGCAAGGTGCTCTTCGACGATCGTCGCGACGAGGACCGCACGGGCGGCGAGTTCGAGCCGCCGCGCGATCCACGGGTCGTCCCGTTCCCGGGTCGCCGTCCGGACTGGCTGGCCGGACCGGGCGACGACATCGGCGCGGCCGACGATCCCGACGCGCCCCGGCCGTCGGCGGGCATGCCCACCCCGGTGTTGCGGCGCCCGGAGCTGTCCGTGCCCCGCGTGGACATGGATCCCGGCGTCGAGCCGGCCTGCGCCGCACTCTTCGCGAGTGCCGCGGAACCGGTGAAGGCCGCGCCGGCCGCCGAGCCGGTGAGCGATCCGACCCCGCCGGTCCCGCCCGAGCCGGGCCGCGCGAAGCGCCGTCGTGCCTCGGACCCGTCGGCCCCCTGGGCGCCCGTGGCCAGCAGCGTTCCCGTGCCCAAGCTCTCGCTGGTCGAGGAGCCCGAGGCACCGCCGCGCCGCGATCCGCCGGCGCCGGTCGTCTCTCCACGCGCGGCCCTTCCCGTCGCGGCCGTGGCCGCGGTACCGCAGCTCGCCGCGGTACCGGCCGCCGCCGACGCGCCGAGGGAATCGGCCTGGGTCGTGGCCCTCGACAACCTCCGCGTCAACCGTGCCGCACAGCTCGGCGTGGCCGCCGCCGCGGTGGCGGTGATCGCGCTCGCCTCGTGGATGTGGCCGCGCGGCGTGGGCACCACGCCGCTGTCGAGGATCCGCCGGCACCCGACCGAGTACGATGGTCGTGAGGTCGTCGTGCGCGGCCGGGTCGGCGACGACGTGTTCTCGGTCGGCGCCGGTTGGGCGTTCTACCTGATGCAGGGGCGCGACACGATCGTCACCTTCTCGCTGACGCGCCAGCCCGAGCCGCGCCGGGTCATCACCCTGAGGGGGCAGGTCAGCACCGGCTTCCTCGACGGCAAGCCGCGCCAGGCCCTCTTCGAGGGCGGCGCACCCCTGCCCTGAGCCCGGGCTAAGTCCCCGCCACATCCCGGCTTTCGGTGCGGTCCCCGCCGCAGCCGAGCGGCCCGTGCCGGCCCGTCTCCCGCCCTCGCTTGACAAGCCGGACCGTTCTTGCCAAGTTGGCGACCGCAACCGGAGACCGCCAAGTCCGGCGTGCCATTTGGGCAAAGCCCGGACGGACGGCGGAACCGGAGCCCGCGAAGATCGCGGCCTGGCGCTGCGCAATCACAACGAAACAAAAGAGTTGTGTACACCACCGCCAGCGCGATCGTGGGCGGCACGACCGTTGCGGATGTGCGTGCGTCGTTTCGGTGGATGGACCGGGCTGGCCCCGTCCGCATCCGAACGCATTCACGTCCAAGGGCCCCAGGTGGGCCGATTCGATCTCAGGAGGAGGGTCTCATGAACATCCGGCCTCTCGCCGACCGCATCCTGGTCCGTCGCATCGAGGAGAAGGAGACCGTGCGCGGCGGGATCATCATCCCCGACACCGCCAAGGAGAAGCCGCAGGAGGGCGAAGTCGTCGCCGTGGGCCCCGGCCGCCTGGCCGAGGACGGCAAGAGCCGCATTGCCATGGAGGTCAAGAAGGGCGACCGCATCCTCATCGGCAAGTACAGCGGCACGGACGTGAAGATCGACGGGGTGGAGTACACGATCCTGCGCGAAGACGACGTGCTCGGCATCCTCGCCCCGTCCAAGTAAGACGACCCGTGGCTCCCCGGCCCGCGGGCCGGGCGGGGCCCGTTCCCGTTCGAAGGAGGCATCATGGCAGCGAAGCAGTTGGTCTTCAGTGAGCAGGCGCGCGCCAAGATCCTCGAGGGTGTCGAGATCCTGGCCAAGGCGGTCAAGGTCACCCTCGGGCCGCGCGGCCGGAACGTCGCGCTGGACAAGAAGTGGGGCTCCCCGACCGTGACCAAGGACGGCGTGACCGTCGCCAAGGAGATCGAGCTCGAGGATCCGTTCCTCAACATGGGCGCCCAGATGGTGCGCGAGGTCGCCTCGAAGACC
>CAYNPF010000354.1:0-2748 GCA_964398895.1 uncultured bacterium | reverse complement strand
TTGCCCAACAAAGCCCTTGAGGCGACGGGCTACCGCGCCTCATTGCGGGTGTTGGCCCTGCGATTCCACCGCGCAGTGGCTTCCTCTTCGGTCTTTCCGAGCACGTACAGATAGGCTCCGCACAGATTCGTTGCCTGTACACATTCTATCTGCCACCAACCCGGAGCGATCTTTCCAAGCGAGAGCTTCGGAGTACTCCCGCAGAACGGACATTTCAGAAGCTCTTGCTTTGGCGTGATTCCTTGACTCATAACGACCTCCAATTCACCCGTACGGGTTCCACGCCGTGTTGCTGCGCCCGCCGCCTGACGCGCCGTCAGCCTCCTTCGTCTGGGGGAACCGCATGCCCGCGCACGCCGGGTGCCTGACGTTCGCCAGGCTGTCCAGCATGTCGTCGTGCGGCACCACGGGGTAAACCGAATACTCGTCCGTCACGAAGTCCTGGACAAGGTCTCGTGTCTCTCCCGCCACCGTCGGGTAAAGCAGCCGCCTGGGGAACCACACGCGCCCGGCCTCGAAGAGGGGGGCCAGCCAGCCGATCCGGTCGGCCTTGGGCACCGACTGCGGCACGTCCACGATGCGGAAGCGGTAGTTCTCCCTCTCCTGGATGTCGCGCACGTGCTGCGTGTCGCTCATGGCGCCGACCTGCTCCCAGTAGCAGCACAGGGGCCTCCACTTGCGGTGCAGGGCAAAAAGCTCGTCCGTCCTCTCGACCAGGTTCATGCGGTCGCGCACGATGTCCAGGACGTAGTAATTCTCGTCGGCCCCGAGCCCGACCACCCACATGGTCGTGTAGTCGTTCTGTTTGCGCTTGGCGTTCGCGCTGTCGATGATGACGTAGACGTTGAGCCCGCGGCGGTCAGGCTTCCGGTCGTAGAACATGATCCAGCCGTCGCGGAAGAGCCGCACGCCCTCGCCGACCGGGTCCTGCAGCATCTGCGCCGCGAAGATGCGCGGGCCCATGTCGCGCCGCTTCGCGTCCAGCGCCTCGGGCGAGAGGAGCAGCGGGCGCCCGTCCGCGTCCACGCACACGCGCCGCCGCTCCCGCGCCGTGCCGCGCTTGATGATTTCGCTGTAGGTGTCCATAGGGTGGTAGCGGGTGCCCACCATCCAGACGCGCTGGCCGTCGCCCGTGCCCAGCGCGTCGGAGAGGCTGAAGGCGTCCGTGACCTTCCGGATCTGGTCGGGCGTGCCGACCGACTCCGGCGTGACAACGTCGTCGTACACGCGCAGCCGGAAGTGCATCCCCGTCGGCATGCCGTCCACCAGGCCGCTTCCCATGACGGTAGGCTCCTTGCCCATGCCCGCGCGCTTCACGAAAAGGCCCTTCTGGACGCTCCAGTTCTCTTTCGGCGGCTTGGCGTGGAGGGTTTCCGGGAACAGTTGCGCCAGCGCCGGGTGCTCCAGCGCGTGCTTGATCTGGTTGACGAACTTCTGGGCGGTGGGGGAGTTGTAGGACAGGACGCAGCAGGTGATCTCCGGGTCCCGCAGCACCTCCTGCACGATTCCGCCCAGGGTGATGATGGTGCTCTTGTAATGCCCGCGGCTCCAGAGGTCGAGCCATCCGTCGGGCGACTCCTCGACCTCGCGGCACCGCGCGTAACACCAGGCGTTGTTCATGTGCGTGAGACCCAGCACGCACGTGAGCAGGAAGAACCGGTCGTTGAGGCACAGCCACCGGATCAGCCCGGGGTCGCGGGCCGCGTCCACGCGCGCGTAGAACCGCAAGGCGTCACCCAGGGGCAGCGCGCGTATCTCCGCAGCCTCAAGCATCGCCCTCTCCCCCTTCCCGCAGCAGCTTCCTGATGTTGTGGCTGACGGCCTCCACGGCCGCGAGCCCCCTTTCGAGATCCCCGCCGCCCGCTCCGCCTTTCCCGGCGTCCGCGTAGCCCATCCGGTCCAGGTCGCGCGCGGCCTCCAGCGCCAGCTTCTTGTGGCAGGTGTGCTCGGTCTTGTCGATCACGTCGAGCCGCAGCCTGACGATCTTCGCCCGGATCGCGTGCGCGTCCATGAGCCCCTTCTCCGCGAGCTGGCGGCGCATCCATGCGCACCGCGCCGCAACCTCGGGCCGCGCGGACAGCCGCGCCGCGTTGGCGCGCGCCGCGTCGCGCGAGCGCGTGGAGGGGTAGGCCGCGAGGTAGGCGTCGGTCGCCGTCTTCGCGTCCCCGCCGTCGTAACCCGTGGCCGCCGCGCTGAACGCCTCCCACGAGCGTTTCCTCAGCGGCTGCGCCCCGTCGCGCTTGTTAGCGTCCGCCATGTCCGGCCCCCTTCCTGAAGCACGCGAACGCGCAGCGGCCGCCCCTCCGGCACAGGCTGCACCGCTGCACGGAGTTCGCCAGGAGCTTGAGGCAGGCGTCCTCGCGCCCGAGCGTGCAGCGGCGTGACATCCGGCACGCGCTCCCGTCGTGCGGGCAGAGCCCCTTTTCCCTCATGGCGTCAGCCTTTCCGGTGCCTTTTCTCGAATATCTCCCCGCCGCGCTATCACTTGCTATCAAATTCATGCCCTGTCACCTCCCCGTCGTCAAAGTCCATCATTTCGGCCAGCCGAAGCAGGATCGCCTCGCGGTTGGCCTTGACCCGCGCCAGCAGGTCTTCGGGCGGCCGCCCGGCCGTCAGTTCCGGGCGGAGCTGCCCGGCCTTCGGGCGGAACACGACTCCCGCCGCCGCACACTCGCTGATCAGCGCGTCGACCGCGCTCACAAGGCGTCCCATCCGGAATCCTCCCCCGGGCCCGACGGCCCGGAAAAC
>CAYNPF010000353.1:0-2750 GCA_964398895.1 uncultured bacterium | reverse complement strand
GCCCGTCGGAGCGGCGCGGCGCGCGCAGCACCTCGACCAGCGCCTCGCCCAGGCGCTCGGGATCGCGCTCGACCACCGCCCCCGGCGTCACGCCCGCGACGCGCTCACGCACGTCGCCCACGTCCACCGAGACCACCGGCAGGTCGCAGGCCAGCGCCTCCTTGACCACGTTGGGCGAGCCCTCCTGGTCGCTGGTCATGAGCAGGCAGTCGGCGGCGTTCATGTAGGTGGCGATGCGCCCGGCCGGGACGGACCCGCTGAGCACCTCGAGCCGCACCCCGGGCAGGCGCCGCGCCGCCGCGGCACTCGCCGCCTCGGCCAGGTCGAGCCGCTTGCCCGGCGAGCGGTTCGAGCCGTTGAAGAGAACGACTCGTTCGGCCGCGTCCCAGCCCAGTTCGGCGCGCGCCTCGTCACGCGGCCGTGGCTGGAAGACGCCGGCGTCCACGCCGCTGGGCAGGATCCCGGCGCCGGAGCGGCGCCACCACAGGCGCTCGCGCACCCGCCGGCTCACGCAGAAGATCGCGGCGGCGCGCAGGGCGGCGAGCTGCGAGAACAGGATGCCGAAGCCCACCCGCAGCGGGGCCACCCCCGCGGCACCGTTGAGATCGCTGCCGCGATAGGTGACGACCAGCGGGGCGCCGCCGGCCAGCGCGGCGAGCAGTGCCGTGACCGTGCCGTAATGGGCGTGCACCACGTCGGGGCGCAGAGCGGCGATCGCGCGGCGCAGGCGGGCCCACTCGCGGGCCACGCCCCACGGCGAGGTGCGCTCGGCCAGCCAGAACCAGTGGACCTCCACCCCCAGGGCGCTCACGTCGGCCATCTGCCGCTTGGCAAAGATGAACGACGGACCGTCCTCGGCGCCGGGAATGACGGCGAGCACGCGCAGCGGCGCGGCGGCGGACGGGGCACGGGACGGTCCGGTCATGGCGCGCAGCCTACCCCGCGCCGCAGGGCCTTGCCAGTGCCCGTCGCGGTGCCCGTCGCGGTGCCCGTCGCGGTGCCCGTCGCGGTGCCCCGTCGCGGTGCCGGCCTACCGATCGAAGTCCCCCGCCGATTCCGGCTGGTAGAGGATCTTCTCGATCCGCAGCCGGCGGGTGCCGGCGGGCACCTCCCACTCGACCACCGTGCCCTCGCGGAAGCCGAGGATCGCCGCCCCCACCGGGGCGAGGACGGAGATGCGCCCCGCGTCGGCGTCGGCCTCGTCCGGGTACGACAGCGTGCAGGTGAACTCCTGGTCGTTGGCGAGGTCGCGCAGCACGACCGTCGAGCGCATCGTCACCACCCGATCGCTGACCTCGCGCGAGGGCACCACCCGCGCCCGGTCCAGCTCGCCGCGGAGCTGGTTCACCTCGCGCCGGCCCGGGCCGGTCGGGGTCTCGTAGCTGGAGAGCATCGCGCGCAGCCGGCGCGCGTCGAGTTCCGTGATGTCGATGGGCATGCGGAGCATGGCTCACCTCCGGGTCGGCCCGGTCACCGGCGCGGCCGCGGCTGGACCGCGGCCCTGCGTCACCTCCAGTGTGTGCCCGCTCCTCCGCGGCGTTGTCCGGGAGCTGTCAGCGCGCGGAGCCGCCGTCCCGGCACGGGGTTGCGCCCGGTCGAACGCCGCGCCACGAGCGCGCGGGGCCCCGGTCCGCGGACCGGGGCCCCGTGGGATCCGCCGCCGAGGATCAGTCGGACGACTCGGCGACCTCGTCGGCCAGCACGGTGGCGCGGTCGTTCGCGACCTCGAAGAAGCCGCCGCTCACCCGCCAGGACAGTTCCTCGCCGCCGGAGCGGCGCGCCGTCAGCCGACCGGCGCTCAGCAGCGTGACCAGTTCGGCGTGGTGGGCCAGCACGCCGAGCGAGCCCTCGCGGCCCGGGACCTCGACGTACTCCACCGGGCCCTCGAAGACCGCGCGCTCGGGGGTGAGGATCGCCAGCTCGAACGTCGCCGCCATGCCCCCTCCGCTCAGGCCTTCGCCGCCATGCGCTCGGCCTCGGCCACGACCTCGTCCACCGTGCCCTTGAAGCGGAACGCCTGCTCGGGCAGCGCGTCGAACTCGCCCTCGACGATGCGCTGGAAGCCCTTGACCGTGTCCTCGATCTTCACGTAGCGGCCGGACTGCCCGGTGAACGCCTCGGCCACGAACATCGGCTGCGACAGGAACAGCTCGATGCGCCGCGCCCGCGCCACCAGGCGCTTGTCGTCCTCGGACAGCTCGTCCATGCCGAGGATGGCGATGATGTCCTGCAGGTCGCGGTAGCGCTGCAGGATCCGCTGCACCGAGCGCGCCACCTGGTAGTGCTCCTCGCCCACGATCTTGGGATCGAGGATGCGCGAGGTCGAGGCCAGCGGATCCACCGCCGGGTAGATGCCGCGCTCGGTGATGGCGCGGTCGAGCACGGTGGTGGCGTCGAGGTGGGCGAAGGTGGTGGCCGGCGCCGGGTCGGTGATGTCGTCGGCCGGCACGTAGATCGCCTGCACCGAGGTGATCGAGCCGCGCTTGGTCGAGGTGATGCGTTCCTGCAGTGCGCCCATCTCGGTGCCGAGCGTGGGCTGGTAGCCGACCGCGCTCGGCATGCGGCCCAGCAGCGCGGAGACCTCGCTGCCCGCCTGGACGAAGCGGAAGATGTTGTCGATGAACAGCAGCACGTCCTGGCCCATCTCGTCGCGGAAGTACTCGGCCATGGTCACGCCGGTCAGCCCGACGCGCAGGCGCGCGCCCGGCGGCTCGTTCATCTGCCCGAACACCATCACCGTCTTGGCGATG
>CAYNPF010000352.1:0-2760 GCA_964398895.1 uncultured bacterium | reverse complement strand
GAGATCACCGCTGCACAACAGCACCTGGCGGTAGGGCAGCTCGAGGGCCTCGAAGATGTCGGCCACGTCGCGCGCGAGCTTCTCGTGCTCGTCGTAGCTGTTCGCCGGCGGCACGATCTTCACCAGCTCGACCTTGTCGAACTGGTGGACGCGCAGCAGGCCACGGGTGTCGGCACCGGCCGCCCCCGCCTCGCGCCGGTACGAGGCGCAGTGGGCGGTCAGGTAGAGCGGCAGCGTGCCGGCCTCGAGGATCTCCTCGCGGTACACGTTGGTCACCGGCACCTCGGCGGTGGGATTGAGGAACAGGTCGTCCTCGCCGATGTGGTACATGTCGCCTTCGAGCTTGGGCAGCTGCCCGGTGCCGAACAGCGCGGCCCGGCGCACCACGTGCGGCACCGAGAGCTCGCGGTAGCCGTGGCGCGTGGTGTGGAAGTCGAGCATGAAGTTGATGAGCGCGCGCTCCAGCCGCGCTCCGCGCCCGGTGAAGAGCAGGAAGCCCGCCCCGGTGATCTTGGGAGCGCGGGCGAAGTCGAGCAGGCCGAGCTGCGTGGCGAGGTCCCAGTGGGCCCGGGGCTCGAAGTCGAACGCCGGCGGGGCACCCCAGGTGCGGACCACCTGGTTGTGGGTCGCGTCCTTGCCCGGCGGCGTCGTCTCGTGCGGCAGGTTGGGGATCCACGCCGCCAGCTCGGCGCTCTCCTCCTCCAGCGTCTTGAGCCTCGCGTCGATCGCCTGGATCCGCTCACCAATCTGGCGGCTCTGCTGGATCAGCTCGTCCGCCGACTGCCCCGACTGCCGGCGCGCGCCGACCTCCTGGGTGACCGCGTTGCGCTGGGCCTTGAGCTGCTCGCTCTCGTGGAGGAGGGCCAGCCGCCGCTCCTCGATCTCGTAGAAGCGCGCCAGGTCCACGGACATGCCCTTGAGGGCCACGCCGGCCTCGACGCGCTCGCGGTGGCTGCGGAGGAACTTGAGATCGTGCATGGAATCCCCACCCGGTGGATGCTCGGCCGTCGGATGATGGTGTCACGGGCAGACTACAACTCCGGCCCGGCTCAGGGAAGCCAGGCCGGCCGTGCGGTCGCGACGACGGCTCACGGGCAGTAGGTGCCCGGCCCTCCGCTGCGCGAGGCCCCCGCGCCGAAGACGCGCAACCAGACCGACAGGTCGTTGGCCGCCACGACACCGTCGTGGTTGAAGTCGGAGCGCACCCGGTTGCCGCGCGTGGCCACGTTGGCGAAGTCGAAGAGCCACACCGAGAGGTCGCCGGGGTCCACGCCGTGAACACCGCCCGCCCCGCCGAGGTCGAACGCCGAGACCCGGAGGGTTCTGGGGAGCACGCAGCCCTGGACGTCGATCTGGGCGCCCGCGGTCAGGCAACCGAGCGGGTTCCCGAGCCCGGTGGACGCGCCGACGATGTTGAACGTCGCGACCCCCAGGGGATCCGTGTAGACGGTGACGTCCGTCTCCAGGCCCGATGCGGTGCAGGTCACCGTCTCACCCGCGAGCGGCTGCACGGAGCAGACCTTGATGTCGGGACAGCGGATGCGGATCGTCACCGGCACGTTCCCGAGCGTCCCCCAACCGTTCATGCTCAGGGCCACCGTGAACGTCCCCAGCGGATCGGGCACGCCGTCGCGGGTCCCCACCAGATCAATGGCGGCGGGATATATGGACCACGTGCCCAGATCGCTGCAACAGGTGAGGCACGGCCGGTCGGCCGTCCCGGCCCCCGCCAACGCGGTCCACAGCGCGAGCAGCGCGGCCAACGCGAGCGCCCGGATCATCCTGCGGTCCATCGCCCCTTCCCCCCGAATGACGAGGTGATCCTCGCGGGCATCTTCGGCACGGCCCCGGGGGAACGGGTGGATGCGGCTCGCGTCACCTCGTGAGGCCGGCATTGTCCCACCGCCGCGGGCCGTGAGGAACCTCCTTCTTCGGAGACGGTCTGCGGATCGGCGCGCGCGGCCTCGCGGCGGCCGTTCGGCCGGTGGCGGCGCTAGGACGCCCTTCCCTCGGCAGGCAGGAGCTGCGCCAGATGGTGGCGCAGGTGACGGAGGTAGTCGCGCATCCACCACTCCAGTGTGGTCGGCGCCCGGCTGCCGAAGGTGCAGCTCGTCGCCAGTCGCTCCGGCGGCGTGCCGGCGATGGTGTGGGCCACGTGGCCGTTCAGCGCCACCCACAGCTCGACCAGCTCGGCCCACGATCGCCCGCGATAGCGCTGCGTGGCCACCCAGGCGTCCTGCTCGTAGCCCGGCCAGGCCAGCGGATCGGCGAAGCGCGCCCGCAGGAAGCCCTGGTGGTTGTCGAGGGCCGAGTCCACCAGGTGGCCGAGGATCTCCTTGCGGGTCCACTTCCCCGGCCCGCGCTCCCGATCGGCCTCGCTCTCCGGCAGCGCCCGCAGCCGCGCCGCGGCCGCCTCCACCTCCCGTCGCAGCTCGTCGGCCAGCGCGATCATCGGATCCCCTCCGCGGGCCGCGGCACGTCGGCTCCACCGCCCTCGCGCCACTCGCGGGCGAGCATCGCGCAGACCACGTCGTCGGCCCAGGCGCCCTTGAACCAGAGGCTCTCCACGAAGTGAGCCTCCCGGCGCATCCCGACCCGCTCGAGCATCGCGAGCGAGGCGGTGTTGCGCGGGTCCACCGAGCCGTACACCCGGTGCTTGCCCAGGCCGTCGAAGAGGAAGCCCAGCAGCCCGCGCAGCGCCTCGCCGGCCAGCCCGCGCCGCTGGAACGCCGGAGCCACGGTGATGCCCACCTCGGCCTC
>CAYNPF010000351.1:0-2765 GCA_964398895.1 uncultured bacterium | reverse complement strand
GAGGAGCCCGTGCGGGGCGGGTCCACGGTGCGGGATGTGGCCGAGCGCTGGCTCAAGGTGTACGTGCCGACGGCTCGGAGTGAGAAGCAGGTGCGGATGTCGGCGTCACGGGTTCACATGTACCTGGCGGAGTTCATGGGGCACAAGCCGCTGGTGGCGGTAAAGCCGGACGACATCCGGGAGTACCGGCTGTGGCTGGAGACGCACGAGATCAAGCCACGGACGGTGCTGCACCTGCTGGCGGATGCGCGGTGCTTCTTCAACTGGTGTGTGGACATGGGGCTGTTGGACAGGTCGCCGTTCCCGCGCCGAGTGATGCCGCGAATCCAGGAGGAGCCACCGGACCGGCTGTGGCCCGACGAGGTGGAGGCGGTGCTGCGAGTGCCCGAACCGTATGCGTTCGTGATCCGGCTGGCGCTGGACACGGGCCTGCGGTGGGGTGAGCTGTGCCGGGCGCAGGCTTCGCACGTGGAGAACGGCATGCTGGTCGTGAGTCAGACGAAGTCGGGCAAGGTGCGACGGGTGCCGTTGTCGCCGGAGCTGCTGGCCGAGGTGCGGGGTCGGGTGGGACTTCTGGTGGGCTACTCGTGGAAGTCGCCGGGGTCGTTCGCCAACGTGGTGCGCCGGGCGAGTGGCGTTGGACGGTTCCACGTCCACCTGCTGCGGCACACGTTTGCGTGTCGCTGGGTCGAGCAGGGCGGCAATCTCGCCGCGCTGCAGCAGATCCTCGGGCATGCGAGCATCGTCACGACGCAGCGATATGCGCGGCTGAGTGATGAGTCGGTCAGGCGAGAGGCAGAGAGGCTGGCGGCCGGGGGGGAGCGGTGAGGAGATTCGGCAGGGGCGGGTGGATTGCCACTGTGGCTGGGGTCATGGTCCTGGTCGTGGCCAGCTTCCTACCGTGGCATGTGTGGCTCATACGCGCGGGGGTGGAGCCACAAACCGTCTTTGAGTACTACCTGCCGGGTATGGCGATCCTGCTGTTGGCAGGCCCGATTGCCGTGGTCTTGGTGGCATCTCTCGCTACGGTGAAGAGATTCGGCAAGGTCGGCTGGGTCGCGTTCATTGCCGGCGCCATCGTGTCTGTCCTGGCGGGCGAGGTGCTCCTACAGGTGCTCAAGCATGCGGGGGCAGACTCAAGAACCGCGGCCGGGCATTGCCTCATGGCTATGGCGTTCGTGGCACCGGCGGGCGGGCTTGCTATGGCCTTGGTGGGGCTCCTTGGCCAGGCGCTGAGGCTGCCCCCGATTCCGTCGTGGGCCGCGGCCCTGTTGTTCGATCCAGTCGGGGCCATCGTGAACGGGCTCTTCTGGGGTGCGTTCGCGGAGTGGGTCGCGTGGGCGAGAATCCGTGCGCGGCCTCTCTTCTGGGTGCTGGTCCTGGGGCTCGGGGCATATTGGGCGCTGTTGCTCGTGTTGACCCTGTCGTGATGGTGCATTTCTGTAGCAGCGACTGTAGCAGTAGGGTTCCGCGGCCCTTCACGTGCCAGCGGAGCCGGCTTGCGGAAGTCCAAGGGAGAGGCGATAGTAGCCGACCCGTGGCCCCGTAGCTCAGACGGATAGAGCAGCGGTTTCCTAAACCGCGTGCCGCTGGTTCGACTCCAGCCGGGGCCACCATCGTCGCAGGGCACTACCGCCGGTGCAGAGCAGCAGGCCCCCCGCCTGCGCGGAGTGAGGGCCCATCCACACCTCGCGCCTGCCCTGGGTGGCGGCGACGCGCCCGGCCTTCTGCTCCAGCGACCAAGCCGAGTCCATGTGCTCGACGTTCCCGCGTCTTACGTTCGACGTACCGATCGGTGGCGGGTTCCCGCCGTTGCCGCCGCCGCGCTCCTCTTTCTTGTGCCTGGCCCGGTCGAGCCTGCGGTAGCATCCGGTGCAGTCCGGTTCGGGCAGAGAGGAGCCGCGGTTGCACGCACAGATTCACCGCAAGCACATTCTGCGGTTCTCTATTCGCAGCACATGGGCCCGAACGCGCAGTACCTCCCGCGACCAGGTGCTGTCCCCTCATTGCCCCGCGCTCATCTGACGATCACCCAGCGCCGCGTGGCCTCGCGCCCGCCGGCCCGCACGCACACGAAGTAGAGCCCGGGCGTGAGCGCCGCCCCGTCATCACCGTGCGCGTCGAGCTCCACGCGCACCCGCCCCGCGGCGCGCTCGCCCAGGTCCCGCGTGGCGCGCACGCGCCCCTGCACGTCCACCACGCTCACCCGCACGCGGGCCTCCGCGGGCAGCGCCAGCTCGAGGCTCGCCGCGCCCCGGGCCGGCGAGGGCACCGGCCCGCTCAAGGCGAACGCCACCGGCGCGCCCGGCGTCGGGACGGCCACCGTGACATCGCTGGTATCGGCGAACAGCCCCAGCTCGAGGTCGAACGCACCGTCGCCGTAGAGCTCGACCTCCTCGGTGAGCGCGAGGTTGCGCCGGTCGCTGCCGGCGTCGCCGGGCGCCGCGTTGAAGCTCGCGCCCGACGACCAGGCGAGGTCGGCCGCGCCGCGACCGCTGGTGTTGACCAGCCGGTACTCGCGCGCCGCCGGGAACGAGCCGACGAGGTGCGCCTGGCCGTGCAGCACGAGATCGAGCGGGTTGGGGGAGAGGCCGAAGCGCACGTAGAGCGGTCCGCTCACGCTCTCGGTGTAGGCGGCGTGCAGGCGGCGACTGCCGGGGGCGAGCGTGACCGTCTTCCGCACCAGGCCGTCGGGGCTGGTGAAGCGCCAGCCGTTCGTCGCCGGGCTCCAGGAACACGACGTTGTCTGCCATATTATCCCTTCA
>CAYNPF010000350.1:0-2770 GCA_964398895.1 uncultured bacterium | reverse complement strand
CGGCAACGACCTTGTCGGCCAGCTCCCGCGGCACCTCCTCGTAATGAGAGAACTTGGCCGAGTGCGTGCCACGGCCCTGGGTCAGGGAACGCAGGTGCGTCGCGTACTTGTAGATCTCCGAGGTCGGGGCCAGCGCCTTGATGACCTGGTAGGACGCGTCCGACTCGGTCCCGAGGATCTTGCCGCGCCGCGAGGAGAGATCGCCCATCACGTCGCCGAGGAACTCCTCGGGCACGCGGACCGCGACCTCCTCGATGGGCTCGAGCAGGATCGGAGTGGCCTCCAGCATCACCTGGTGGAAGCAGGACTCGCCGGCGATCTTGAACGCCATTTCGGACGAGTCCACGTCGTGGTACTTCCCGAAGAACAGCGCCACCTGCACGTCCACCACCGGGTAGCCGGCGATGGGGCCCTTCTCCATGCCGGCCACGACGCCCTTCTCCACCGCCGGGATGAACTGGTTCGGCACCACGCCGCCCTTGATCTCGTCGAGGAACTTGAATCCCTCGCTGCGCTTGAGCGGCTCGAGGCGCAGGTGGACCTCGCCGAACTGGCCGCGACCGCCCGTCTGCTTCTTGTGGCGGTACTCGCCCTTGGCGGTGCCGCGGATGGTCTCGCGGTAGGGCACCCGCGGCCGCTGCAGCAGGACCTCGACGCCGAAGCGGGTCTTGAGCCGCGCCACCATGACGTCGAGCTGCAGGTCGCCCATGCCGGTGACCAGCGTCTCCTTGGTGCTGGTCTCGTAGGCACGGCGGAAGGTGGGATCCTCCTCGTGGAGGCGGTTGAGCCCCTGCGCCATCTTCTCCTCGTCGCCCTTGCTCTTCGGCCGCACGCACTCGGCGGTCACCGGGTCGGGGAAGTTGGGCGGCGGCAGCACCACCGGCCGCGACTTGTCGGCCAGGGTGTCGCCGGTGTGGGTCTCGCGCAGCTTGACCGCGGCCACGATGTCGCCCGGCACGACCGCCTTGCACTCGCCGCGCTCCTTGCCCACCAGGTGGTAGAGCGTGCCGGCCTTCTCGGCGCGGTTGCGGGTGGTGTTGACCAGTTCCTTGCCGACCTCGAGGTGGCCGGAGAACACCCGCAGCAGCGAGAGGTCGCCGAGGTGCTGCTCGGACAGGGTCTTGAAGACCATGACCGCCAGCGGCTCGCCCGCCTCGGGCTTGCACACCACCTCGGTGTCGCCGATCCGGCCGGACGCAGGCCGGACGTCGAGCGGCGAGGGCAGCAACTCGACCGCCTCGTCGAGCAGTTCGTGCACACCCTGGTTGTGGAACGCCCCGCAGCAGAACACCGGCGAGAGATCGCGCTGCACCACCCGCAACACCAGGCCGCGCCGGATCTCGTCAACGGTGAGCTCGCCGGTCTCGAGGAACTTGTTCATGAGCGCCTCGTCCCCGGTGGCGGCCTCCTCGAGCAACTGGGTGCGGGCCTCGGCCACCGCGTCCGTCATGTCGTCGGGGATGGCGATGGACTCGCTCTTCTCCTCCATGTCCTGGCCGGAGAACTTCCAGGCCCGGTTGTGGATGAGGTCCACGACGCCGTGGAAGTTCTCGGCCTCGCCGATGGGCAGTTGCACCGGCACCGCGTTGATGCCGAGGCGCTCGCGGAGCGAGCGGACCGCGGCCCCGAAGTTGGCGTGCTCCTTGTCCATCATGTTGACCACGGCCACGACCGGCGTCTTCTCCTTGCGCACGACCTCCCAGATCACCTCGGTCCCGACCTCGACGCCGCTGGCGCCGCGCACCAGCAGCAGGGCGGCGTCGGCCACGCGCAGCGCGCTGTGGACGTCGCCGACGAAGTCCGGGTAGCCCGGCGTGTCGAGGAGGTTGACCTTGTGCCCCTGCCATTCGAACTGGGCCAGCGTGAGGTTGATGGTGATCTGTCGCGTCACCTCGTCGGCGGCGTAGTCGAGCAGCGTGGTCCCGTCGGCGATACGACCGAGGCGGTTCGTCGCCTTCGCATTGAACAGCATCGCTTCGGCAAGCGAGGTCTTGCCGACGCCGTGGTGTGAGACCAGAGCGACGTTGCGGATCTGAGCGGTGGTGAACTCCTTCAAAAGACACCTCCCCGCCAGGGCGGTTCGTGCGGCTGTCGTGGGAACTTGCTCGGAGGGAAATGCGAGCCGGATCGGGCGTAAGACTTTGCGGCGACGGAATCTACCATCGCGTCGAAGATACGGTCAAGCCCTCCGTGTCCCCGTCCGCCCGGGGGCACGGAGAGCCCGGCAGCGAAGCGATTGCGGCGGCCCCACCTACGCACCGGGAGCCGCCGGAGACCGCCCGCGGCGATCGCTATCGCACCTCCACCTGGAAGGGCATGATCGCCAGCGGCTGCCCCGCCGGGAGTCGCGCCACCGTCGCCCACGCGCGCAGCATCGGCGGCACCGCCATCCACGCCTCGGCGTCTTCGTCGGGCAGCACGTAATCCTGCAGCCAGCGCTCGAGCAGCGGCCGGCGCACGCGCGGGAAGCGCTCGACCACCAGCTCCTCGTCCTCGGGCAGGCGGGCCGCGGCCCGCGCCATCTCCAGCGCGGTCTCGATCCCGCCCAGCCGGTCCACGAGTCCCAGCCGGCGCGCCGCCAGCCCGGTCCAGACCCGCCCCTGTCCCAGGGAGTCCACCTCGGCCTCGCGCAGGTGCCGTCCGCGCGCCACCCGCGCGACGAAGCCGCGGTAGAACTGCTCGAGCCCCCGGCGGAAGCGATCCGCCTCCTCGGGGGTGAAGTCCCGGTAGGGCGAGAGCATCCCGGCGTGGGCGCCACGCGAGACCGTCT
>CAYNPF010000349.1:0-2800 GCA_964398895.1 uncultured bacterium | reverse complement strand
CCCGCTGCCCAGGATGTCGCGGCCCAGCAGGCCGTCGGCGCGGGCCTGCGCGATGGCCACCTCGAGCCGCCGGATCGCCAGCGGGTACTCGGCACGGATGTAGACGTACGCCTTCGCGGCCCCGATCCCATAGGCGGCGATGGCCATGCCCTCGACGAGCCGGTGCGGATCGCCCTCGATCACCGCCCGGTCCATGAACGCGCCGGGGTCGCCTTCGTCGGCGTTGCAGATGAGGTACTTCACCTCGCTCTTCGATTGCCGCGCCAGCTTCCACTTCCTGCCGGTGGGGAAGCCGCCGCCGCCGCGGCCGCGCAGTCCGCTCCGCTCGACCTCGTCGCAGACCTGTTCCGGGGTCATCTCGCGGAGGACCTTCGCCAGTGCCCGGTAGCCGCCGTGGGCGATGTACTCGTCCATCCGGGCCGGATCAATGACACCGCAGTTGGCCAGGACCCATCGCGTCTGCGGCGCGAAGAAGGGGTGCTCGGCCAGGTACGGCACGCCGGCCCAGGGCTCGAGTGTGCCGCCGGGGAACTGGCCCAGCACGGACTCCGCCGGCACGATGCCGCCGAGGAGGCCGTCCAGCAGCCCGGCGACGTCGCCAGGACCGACGCGCTGGAACACGACACGGGTGCGACCGGGCAGTTGCACGTCCACCAGCGGTTCGGCCGAGCACAGCCCGATGCAACCGACGCGGACCACGTCGGCGGCGATTGCGCGCCCGTCGAGGTAGGCGCGGACCGCGTCGAGCGTGTCCTCGGCGCCCGCGCCCAGGCCGCAGGTTCCCGCCCCGACACAGACGACCGGGCGGGGGATCCGCTGCCGCCGCAACCCGGCCAACCGCTCGTCGCGCTGCCGGCGCACGGCCGGATCGAGCCTCGGGTCGTCCTCCTCGATCACCCAGGTCAGCAACTCCGGAGCGGCGCCGGGCGCCGCAACCGTGTCCCCGGTGTGCCGCTCAGGCAGCTTCGTCGTCATGTCGGGCCGCCTTGGTTCGGTAGGAATCGAGGATCTTCACGATCCGTTGCGTGGTCAGGCCGGCGTGGAACTCGCCGTTGATGCAGACCACCGGAGCCAGCCCGCAGGCGCCGATGCAGGCGACGACCTCCAGGCTGAAGAGTCCGTCGCGGGTGGTCTGCCCGGGCTCGACCTTCAGCTCCCGCTTCACGGCCTCGAGGATGGCGGCCGAGCCCTTCACGTGGCAGGCGGTGCCGCGGCACACCTGGACGTGGAAGCGGCCCTGCGGCTGGAAGCGGAACTGGTTGTAGAAGGTGGCCACGCCGAAGACCTTGCTGGCCGGCAGTCCCAGGTGGCGGCCGATCCGCACCACCGCCTCGCGGGACAGGTAGCCGTACTCCGCCTGCACCTCCTGGAGGATGGGGATCAGCGAATCCCGCCCGGCATTCGGATGTCGCTCGAAGATCGCGTCGAGATCGAGGGCGACCACTCTGTACCTCCCACGTTCGTTGGTGCCGGCCGTCGGCCCCCGCGGCCTCACGTCGCACCGGCCCACTCCCGCTCATTGCAACTAGCGTGTCACCGGCGCGCTAGAGCCCGGGTGATCGCGAGCGGACCCAGCCATGACGCAACTCGCCCGCGCGGCCGCGGCGGCTCAAGTGCTTCACGTTCAGACCGTTGCGGGAGTCGTGGAGCTTCCGACCGTGCCATTTCCCCACGGACCGGCTGCGGAGTCCTGCGGGCTCGGTCCTTGTGCCGGATCGGCCCGAAGTGTATGGTCGGTTCATACACTGTATGGCGCTCTTCGACCGACTACGCGGACGGCCTCGGGCCGCGACCGACTCGTTCTCCGACCCCGCTCGCGTCCCCCTCGCGGCGCCCGGCGGTCGCGGAACGTGCCCGTCGCCCCGGGCGGAGACGAATCGGCCCCCGGCAGTACGGCAACGGATGCTCCCATGACCCTTCGCCTGAAGATCACCATCGGGTCCATCGTCGTCGTCCTGCTCGCCAACGCCCTCCTGTCGGCGGTCATCGTCGCGTACCTGGAGCGGACCTGGCTCCAGGAGGTGCAGAACCGCGTCCGGATCGACCTGAACTCGGCCCGCGCCTCCTACGGCAGCCACGTCGAGTCCATCGCGCGCTACCTCACTGCCGCGTCGCTCGACGACGCCACGGCGACGCTGCTCGAGCAGCCCGGGCGCCCGGCCGGACGCGACCACCTGACCCGGCTCTACCGGGCCAGCGCGATGGACTTCCTGGTCCTGCTCGATGCCCGCGGACGGACCGTGATGCGCCCCCGCAACCCGGCCAGCCGGGGCGACGAGCAGACCTGGAACCCGCTCGTCGAGGACGTCCTCAGGACGCATCGCCCGGCCCGCGGCACCGTCCTGCTGACGCGCCCGCGGCTGCTGGCCGAGGGCAGCGACCTGCTCGCCCGCACGGAATTCGGCGGGCAGCCGACCGACACCGCGCGCCCCGGCGCCCCCGGGCGGGCCGAAGGCATGGCGGTCGGCGCCGCGGTCCCGATCCTCGGCGCCGACGGGAGCCTGCGGGGGATCCTGCTGGGCGGCGACCTGCTGGATCGCCGCTACGAACTCGTGGACCGCATCCGGGAACAGGTCTTCCCGGCCGGCCCCCTGGAGGATCGCCGGCGCGGCAACGTGACCGTCTTCCGCGGGGACCTGCGGATCGCCACCAACGTGCTCCGCGAAGACGGCGTCCGGGCGGTCGGCACGCGGATGAGTCCCGAGGTGCGCCGGCGCGTGCTCGTCGAGGGCGGGACCTGGACCGGCCCGGCGTTCGTGGTCCACGACTGGTACATCACCGCCTACGAGCCGATCCGCGA
>CAYNPF010000348.1:0-2800 GCA_964398895.1 uncultured bacterium | reverse complement strand
GGGCATGTTCATGCTGCCGCCGATGATGGTCTCGCTGCCCTTCAAGCTCCTGCTGTTCGTGCTGGCCGACGGCTGGTCCCTCGTGGTCCAGAACCTGGTCGCCAGCTTCCACTGAGGACGCCATGAACGCCGGCCTGGCCATCGAACTCATCCAGCACGCGGTGATGCTGGCGCTGCTGGTCGCGGCGCCGCTGCTGCTGACCGCGCTCGGCGTCGGCCTGCTGGTCAGCCTGATCCAGGCGGTGACGCAGATCCAGGAGCAGACGCTGACCTTCATCCCCAAGCTGCTCGGGGTGGCGGTCATCTTCGTGATCACCCTGCCCTGGCTGCTGTCGCAGCTCGTGCAGTACCTGACGGCGACGCTGCGCAGCCTGCCCAACCTGGTGTCCTGATGCCCAACCCGCTCGCCCAGGCCTTCGACCCCGCGGTGTGGCCCACCTTCGCGTTCGTCAGCGCGCGGGTGAGCGGCCTCATGCTGGCCGCGCCGCTGTGGTCCATGAACGCGATGCCGCGCAGCGTGCGGGCCGCGGTCACCGTCGTGCTGGCGCTGCTGCTGACGCCGCTGGCGCCGCGGGTGGCGGTGCCCGACGAGGTGCTACAGCTCCCGCTGCCGATGGCGATGGAGCTGGTGATCGGCCTGGCGGTCGGGCTCACCGCGGCGATGATCGTCCAGGGCGCGGTGCTGGCGGGCGAGGTGATGTCGCTGCAGATGGGGTTGTCGCTGGGCGCCGCGCTGGGCGGCAACGCCGACCTCGAGGCCGAGGGCGTCGGGCAGTTCCAGCAGCTCCTGGCGCTGTTCATCTACGTCAGCGTCGGCGGCCACCTGCTGCTGCTGCGTGGCGTGGCCGCCAGCCTGCACACCCTGCCGCCCGGCGCGCCGGTGGAGCTGGCCAGCGGCGGCGGCGCGGCGGCGGCGCTGTTCGGCACCCTGTTCGCGAGCGCCCTGAGCATCGCCGCCCCGGTGATGGTGACCCTGCTGCTCGTCAACCTCGGGCTCGGGGTGCTGTCGCGGGCCGTCCCCCAGCTCAACGCCATGATGGTCTCGATGCCGCTCACCATCGGCATCGGCCTCGTCGCGATCACCGTGGCGGTGCCGCTGGTCGGCTTCGCCATCCACGGCTGGATGAGCGGGCTGCCGGGCGACGTCACCCGCGTCCTCGGCGCCTTCCACCCCGGACCCTGAGCCATGTCGGAAGAGAACGCCAGCAGTCAGGAGAGGACCGAGAGCCCGACCCAGCGACGCCGCGAACAGGCGCGCGAGGAGGGACAGGTCGCCCGCAGCCAGGAGCTGTCGGGCGCGGCCGTGCTGCTGGCCGGCACGATGGCCCTCGCCGCCGGCGGCGCCGCGATCGCCGGCTACCCGGCCCGCGTGCTGCGCGAGGCGTCGCGCGCCATCTCGGCCGACACCCTCACCCCGCGCGGAGCCGAGCTGATGCTGCGCAGCACCGCCGTCGGCTTCGTGATGGCGCTGCTGCCCTTCCTGGTCGCGCTGGTGGCGGCGGCGGTGCTGGTGAACCTGTTGCAGACGCGCGGCGCGATCAGCGGCAAGGCGCTGCAGCCGAAGCTCTCGAATCTGAACCCGGTCAACGCCCTGCGTCGC
The DNA here is from genome assembly GCA_964398895.1 of uncultured bacterium. Taxonomy (GTDB): domain Bacteria; phylum Eisenbacteria; class RBG-16-71-46; order RBG-16-71-46; family RBG-16-71-46; genus JANXPZ01. Next base: position 1,200 of record CAYNPF010000348.1, on the reverse strand, counting down.
ATGTTCGGGATGGACGGGCTGTTCAACCTCGTCAAGTCAGTGCTCAAGTTCGCGATCCTCGGCTTCGTCGCCTGGGTGGTGATCCGCCGGGCCTGGCCGGAGCTGGTCGGCCTGGGCGGGGCCCCGCCGGCGGTGGTCGGCTATGCCATCCGCTCGTTCGGGACGCGCCTGGCCCTGACCGCGGGCTTCGCCTTCCTCGCCATCGCCGCCGTGGACTACGGCTTCCAGTTCTTCCGCAACGAGCGCAAGCTGCGCATGACCCGCGACGAGGTGGTGCGCGAGCAGAAGGAGAGCGAGGGCGACCCGCTGGTGAAGAGCCGCATCCTCTCGCTCGGCCGTGCCCGCGCCCGTCGCCGCATGCTGCAGCAGGTGCCGACCGCCGACGTGGTGGTGGTCAACCCGACCGAGATCGCCGTCGCCCTGCGCTACGACACCAACGTCGCCGCCGCCCCGATCGTGGTGGCGATGGGACAGCGCAAGCTGGCCGAGCGCATCCGCGCCATCGCCAACCGGCACGGCGTGCCCATCGTCGAGAACCGGCCGGTGGCGCGCGCCCTGCTGGCGACCGCCACCGTGGGTGTGGTGATCCCGCCCGCCCTCTACGCGGCGGTCGCCGAGATCCTCGCCTACGTCTACCGCCGCCGCGCCCGCCGCCAGGGTGGCGCCCCGCGGGCGGCCGGGAGCCGCGCGTGAGCGTCGTTCCCCTCTCCGGCTCCGCGGCGCCCATGGCCAGCGCCGCCTCCGCGCCGCGCACGCCGGCCCGCACCGCCGCCGGCACCGGGGCGCTCGGGGGGCGGCGGCTGGCGTTCTCGCCCACCGCCGAGACCTGGCTGGCGATCGGCGTGGTCGTGATCGTCGCGCTGCTGATCATGCCGCTGCCGCCGTTCATGCTCGACGCTTTCCTGGCGCTGTCGCTGGCGCTGTCCATCGTCGTGCTGCTGGTCACGCTGTCCACGCGCGATCCGCTCGAGTTCAACATCTTCCCGACCCTGCTGCTGCTGCTGACGCTGTTCCGGCTCGGGCTCAACGTCTCGAGCACCCGCCTGATCCTCAGCCGCGGCCACGCCGGTCAGGTGATCGCCGCCTTCGGCGACTTCGTCATCGGCGGCAACTACGTGGTCGGGCTGGTGCTCTTCCTCATCCTGGTGGTGATCAACTTCATGGTCATCACCAAGGGCGCCGGGCGCATCGCCGAGGTGG
>CAYNPF010000347.1:0-2808 GCA_964398895.1 uncultured bacterium | reverse complement strand
CGAATATTCCTGCGTGCTTGAAAGCGCGACGTCGTTCGAGGTGAACGCCGCGCTGCTGTCGCGGATGCGGGTGATCGTGCTGCGCGAACTGACGATCGCCGACCTCGTCACGCTGCTCGAACGGGCGCTGACCGACGCCGAGCGCGGCCTGGGCGGCCGCTACGCCGCGGCGGCCGAGGCGCTGGAGCTGATCGCGCGCAGCGCCGACGGCGACGCGCGCCGCGCCCTGAACACGCTGGAGCTGGCGGCGGCCTCGGCGCTGCCGCCGGCCGAGGGGGAGGCGGCGGTCGTCACCCCGGACGCGGTGCGCCAGGCGCTGGCGCGGCGCCACCTGCGCTACGACCGGGCGGGCGAGGAGCACTACAACCTGATCTCGGCGCTGCACAAGTCGCTGCGCGACTCCGATGCGCACGCCGGGCTGTACTGGCTGGCGCGGATGCTGGCGGCGGGGGAGGACCCGCTCTACGTGGCGCGGCGGCTGGTGCGCTTCGCCAGCGAGGACGTGGGCAACGCCGATCCGCAGGCGCTGCCGCTGGCGGTCGCCGCCTTCCAGGCCTACCACCAGCTCGGCACGCCGGAGGGCGAGCTGGCGCTGGCCCAGTGCGCCGTCTACCTCGCCACCGCCCCCAAGAGCAACGCCGTCTACAAGGGCCTGGGACGGGCCATGGCGGAGGTGGAATCGAGCGGCAGCCTGCCGCCGCCGCTGGTGATCCGCAACGCCCCGACCCGGCTGATGAAGGACCTCGGCTACGGGCAGGGCTATCGCTACGCCCACGACGAGGCCGACGGCATCGCCGACCAGCAGCACCTGCCGGACGAGCTGGTCGGGCGGCGCTTCTACGAGCCCACCACCTCGGGCCACGAGGCCGAGATCGCCCGGCGCATGCAGGAGTGGGAGCGGCTGCTGGCCGCGCGGCGGCGGCCGCCGCGCTGAGGCGGACCACGCCACGATTGGCATGGAGCGCCGGCGCGGGGCCGGTGCTTGACTCGCTCCCGGCGCGCACCTAGGCTCACCCGTTCCCGTAGAGCCGACCGGACCCGGTGGGGCGCTGGCGGCCACATCCATCCGTTCCCGCGGCACGAGTCGCCGGCCGGGAGCGGCCCTCTGGAGATCACCCCGAATCATGTCGAACGTCCGTAACGAGGACATCCTCAACGCCCTGCGCACTGTGCAGGATCCCGACCTGCACCGCGATCTCGTCAGCCTCGGCATGATCGAGGACCTGCGGGTGGACGACGGCCGGGTCGCCTTCACCCTGGTGCTCACGACCGCCGCCTGTCCGCTGCGCGAGAACATCGAGCAGGACGTGCGCCGGGCGGTGCTGGCCGTCGCCGGGGTGCACGATCTCGAGCTCACCACCACCTCGCGGGTGCGCAGACCGAAGGACCCCACCGCCGATCGGCGGGCCCTGCCCGGGGTGGCGCACGTGATCGCCGTGGGGGCCGGCAAGGGCGGGGTGGGCAAGTCCACGGTGGCGGCCAACCTGGCGCTGGCCCTGGCCCAGAGCGGGGCGCGGGTCGGCCTGCTGGACGCCGACTTCTACGGTCCCAACCTGCCGCGCATGCTGGGCGTGACCGACGCGCCCGAGCCGGCCGGCGAGAACACCATCCGCCCGGTGACCGCGCACGGCATCCGCTTCATCTCCATCGGACTGCTGGTGCCCGAGGGCCAGGCGGTGGTGTGGCGCGGCCCCATGCTGCACGGCGCGGTGAAGAGCTTCCTCACCGAGGTGGAGTGGGGGGAGCTGGACTACCTGCTGGTGGACCTGCCGCCGGGCACCGGTGACGTGCAGCTCTCGCTCGTCCAGCAGACCTTCGTGGACGGCGCCGTGATCGTGAGCACACCCTCGACGGTGGCCCTCGAGGACGCCGCCAAGGCGGTGGACGCCTTCCGCAAGCTCGAGGTGCCGGTGCTCGGCATGATCGAGAACATGAGCTACTTCGTGTGCCCGGACTGCCACACCCGGCACGCGATCTTCGATACCGGCCGCACCGAGGAGCGCGCGCGGGCGCTGGACGTGCCGTACCTGGGCGCGATCCCGCTGCATCCCGCCGTGCGGCGGGGGGGCGACGAGGGCCACCCGGTGGTGGTCGCGGAGCCGGAGAGCGAGTACGCGCGGGCCCTGCTGGACATCGCCGGCCGACTGGCCCAGCGCGTCTCGATCCAGACCCACGGCAAGGATCCGGCAGCGTCCGCCTCGGCGGGCTGAACCCCGCGGCCGACCCGCAGCAAGGAGCGATACGATGAAGCGCAAGTCCCAGTCCCGTCGCAAGCCCGCCCGCCGCGCCGCGAGCCGCGCCCCGCGCGCCCGCGTGACGCTCAGCCCGGCCGAGCAGTTCCGCCTCAAGGTGGGGCTCGCCGAGATGCTCAAGGGCGGTGTGATCATGGACGTCATGACCGCCGACCAGGCCCGCATCGCCGAGGAGGCCGGTGCCTGCGCGGTGATGGCCCTCGAGCGCATCCCCGCCCGCATCCGGCGCGAGGGCGGTGTGGCCCGCATGTCGGACCCCAGGCTCATCCAGGAGATCGAGGCGGCGGTCTCGATCCCGGTGATGGCCAAGGTGCGCATCGGCCACCTGGCCGAGGCGCAGATCCTCGAGGCGCTGGGCGTGGACTTCATTGACGAGAGCGAGGTCCTCACCCCGGCCGACGAGGAGAACCACATCGCCAAGCACGCCTTCAAGGTGCCGTTCGTCTGCGGCTGCCGCGACCTGGGCGAGGCCCTGCGCCGCATCGGCGAAGGCGCGGCGATGATCCGCACCAAGGGCGAGGCCGGGACCGGCGACATCGTCGAGGCGGTGCGCCAC
>CAYNPF010000346.1:0-2811 GCA_964398895.1 uncultured bacterium | reverse complement strand
TCCGCGAGGGCGGCCGCACCGTGGGCGCCGGCGTCGTCACCGAGATCATCCAGTAAGGGGATGACGATGCTGCAGAAGATCCGTATCAAGCTCAAGTCCTACGATCACGCCACGCTCGACCAGTCCGCGGCGGAGATCGTGCGGACCGCGCGTCGCACCGGGGCCGTGACGTCGGGACCCGTGCCGTTGCCGACGAAGAAGTCGATCTACACCGTGCTGCGCAGTCCGCACGTGGACAAGAAGTCGCGCGAGCAGTTCGAGATCCGCATTCACAAGCGCCTGATCGACATCACGCGCTCGAGCCCACAGACGATGGAAGCGCTCGAAAAGCTGGACATTCCGGCGGGCGTGGACATCGAGATCAAGACCTGAGCAGGCGAGTGGAACCAACCATGATCGGTTTGATCGGAAGAAAAGTGGGCATGACGCAGCTCTTCGACGAGAGGGGCGAGGCCATTCCCGTCACCATCATCGAGGCAGGTCCGTGCACCGTGACCGAGCTGCGCAGCACGCAGCGCGACGGCTACACGGCCGTGCAGCTCGGGTTCGGGACCCGCAAGGAGTCGCGGTTCGCCCGGCCCGTGCTCGGACAGTTCAAGAAGCGCAACCTTCCCCCGGCGCGCCACCTGCGGGAGTTCCGCGTGGACAGCATCGAGGGGCTGGCGGTCGGCCAGAGCCTGAACGTCTCGATCTTCGAGAAGGGCCGGCGCGTGGACATCCAGGGGGTGACCAAGGGGCGCGGCTTCGCGGGCGTGGTGAAGCGCCACAAGTTCGTCGCCGGTCATGCGTCGCACGGCCCCACGGCCGGCAAGCAACCCGGCTCGATCGGCGCCTCGGCGTACCCCTCGCGCGTCATCAAGGGCAAGCGTCTGCCCGGGCACATGGGCAACGTCAATCTGACCATCAAGAACCTGGAAGTCGTCGCGATCGACCCCGAGCTGAACGTGCTCATGGTGCGCGGCGCCGTTCCGGGACCGGCCAACGGGCTGGTGGTCGTGAAGAAGCGGGAAGGCTGACATGAGCGAGATCAACGCCAGGGTCTATGGCCTCGACGGGGCCGACAAGGGCACCACGAGCCTGCCGGAGGCGCTGTTCGGGCGGCAGGTGCACGAGCACCTGCTGTACCTCTCGGTCAAGCGCCATCTCGGCAATCAGCGACAGGGAACGGCCAAGGTCAAGAACCGCGGTGAGGTCAGCGGCGGCTCGCGCAAACCGTTCCGGCAGAAGGGCACCGGACGGGCGCGCCAGGGCGCGAACAACACGCCGTTGATGCCGGGCGGCGGCCGCGCCTTCGGTCCCAAGCCGCGCGACTACCGGACCGAGATGCCGAAGCAGCAGCGGCGGGCGGCACTGGCCTCCGCGCTGAGCCAGCTGGCGGCGGAGAACGCGGTGACGGTGCTCGAGTCGCTCGCGTTCGCGGCGCCGAAGACGAGCGAGATGGTCGCGGTGCTCGATCGCCTCGGGATCGCCGGGAAGCGCACGCTGCTGGTGGTCGAGCGGGCCGACGAGAACCTGCTCAAGTCGTGCCGGAACCTGCGGAACCTGCGCATGACGCTGGCGCACCAGCTCAATCCGTACGAGCTGCTGAACAGCGACGTGCTGCTGGTGACCACCGCCGGCCTCGAGCGCATGAAGGAGGTCTACGTCCGATGAAGGATCCTCGCTCCATCGTGCGCCGGGCGCTCATCACCGAGAAGGGAACGGTCCTGCGGGAGACGCGGAACCAGTACCACTTCGAGGTGGCGACGGACGCCAACAAGATCGAGATCAAGCAGGCGGTCGAGGCCATCTTCTCGGTGAAGGTGCGCGCGGTCCGCACGCAGCAGCAGCGCGGCAAGGTGAAGCGGCAGGGCCGCTACTCCGGTCGCCGCAGCGATTGGAAGAAGGCCATCGTCACGCTCCAGCCCGATCAGAAGATCGAGCTGTTCGAGCAGATCTAGGGGAGCGACCATGGGGCTCAAGAAATTCCGTCCGGTCACGCCGACGCTCCGGCACACGGTCGTGCCGGACTACGCGGAGCTGACGCGGAGCCGGCCCGTGAAGTCGCTCACCGAGCGGCTCTACAAGACGGGCGGCCGTGACAACCAGGGGCACGTCTCGGCGCGCTGGATCAGCGGCGGCCACAAGCGCCGCTACCGGATCATCGACTTCGCGCGGACCAAGGACGGCGTGATGGCCCGCGTGGCCAGCATCGAGTACGACCCGAACCGCTCGGCGCGCATCGCGCTGCTGAACTACGCCGACGGCGAGCGGCGCTACATCGTCGCGCCCGACGGCCTGAAGGTCGGCATGAAGGTCGGGTCGGGGCCGGACGCGGAGATCAGCCCGGGCAACTGCCTGCCGCTGAAGAACATCCCGCTCGGCACGAACGTGCACAACGTGGAGCTGTTCCCGGGTCGCCGCTCGCGCATCGCGCGCTCGGCAGGGACCTACTGCCAGTTGATGGCGCGGGACGGCGATTACGCGCAGCTCCGCCTGCCGTCGGGCGAGGTGCGCAAGTTCCACGTCGCCTGCCGGGCCGTGGTCGGCCAGGTCGGCAACCTGGAGCACGAGAACGTGTCCCTCGGCAAGGCCGGCCGGAATCGTTGGCGCGGCCGGGCCCCCAGCGTCCGTGGCGTGGCCATGAACCCGGTGGACCACCCGATGGGCGGTGGCGAGGGCAAGTCCTCCGGTGGGCGGCACCCGTGCTCGCCGTGGGGCAAGAAGGCCAAGGGTCTCAAGACGCGGAAGCGCAAGTTGAGCGATCGGCTCATCGTGCGCCGCCGGACGAAGTAACGAGGGGGAAGCTCCATGGCGCGTTCCATCAAGAAG
>CAYNPF010000345.1:0-2813 GCA_964398895.1 uncultured bacterium | reverse complement strand
GGAAATGCCGCACGTCACCGGCCTGGTGTCCACCGACCGGCTGCGTTCCGAGGACCGGGCCTTCCTGCTGGGCGCGGACCTGCTGGTCGTGCCCGAACTCGACGACGGCTCGCGCCTGCCCATGCTGCCGAAGGGGATCTGGCGGCAGGTGGAGCTCACGCCCGGCCGGCACGATCCCGATCTGCCCCGCCTGCTGCTGCGCGGCGGCAGCATCCTGCCCCTCGGCCCGGTGGTCCAGTACGTGGACGAGCGGCCGCTGGACGAGGTGGAACTGCTCGTCTGCCCGGACGCGCAGGGACGGGCCGAGGGCGTCCTGTACGAGGACGCCGGCGACGGCTTCGGCTACCGGCAGGGCCGGTACCGACTCACGCGCTTCACGGCGCAGCTCGAGGGCGCGAAGCTCGGCGTGCGGGCGACGGTGATCGAGGGCGCCTGGCCCCCGCCCGGGGGTCGGCGCTACCGGGTCACGCCGGTGGCGGTGGGTCTGCCGAAGGACCTGGTGATCGAGGCCCCCTGAGCGTGCGGAGCGGGAGCGGCGCGCACCCCCGCTCCCGCTCGCCCGATCACCGGATGACCACGGCGCGGCCGGTCGCGGTCCGGCCGTCCGCCCGCAGGCGCAGGAAGTAGACCCCGCTGTCGAGGGGCTCCGTGTCCCAGCCCACCTGCTGCGGTCCGGCGGCGCGGGGGCCGTCAGCGAGCCGGGCGATGCGGCGCCCGCGCAGGTCGAACACGTCCAGGCTCACCTCGCCCGGGCGGGGCAGGACGAAGCGGACCGTGGTGCGCCCGCGGGCCGGGGTCGGCGAGACCGGCAGCAGGCGAAGGGCGTCGCTCGTCGGCTCCGGCGCGACGCCCGTCGCGCCCAGCACACAGGCGTGGTACTCGCCCGCGTCGAGGTTGGCGTCGCCGTTGCCGGCGACCGCCTGGGCCAGCAGCGCGCCGCCGTCGGCGGTGCCGTAGCGCCCCACCGCCACATAGACCACCGAGGGGACCGAGCCGTACTCGCCGGCGAGGTTGATCACGCCCTCGAGCACGCTGCCGGCGGCCTTGTCCACCGCGCCGGACTGGTCGTACCAGCCGCACCAGTTGTTGCCGCTCTCGTTGGCGAGGTAGGCGCTCCAGCCGGCGATCTGCCCGGACTTGGCCCACGGCGCGGCCGTGGCGGCGCCCGGCGGCGCGGCGAAGAAGAGGAAGACGTCGCGGCCGACGCCGCTGGCGGCCTGCGTGGCGGCGTAGAGCTGCGTGCCGTTCCAGTCGAGGTAGAGATTCACCCCGTCGTTGCTGCAGGCGAGGTCCACGTCGGCGTCGAGGGCGCCGTCCATGACGTAGGCCTTCACCGGGGTGCCGCCGTCCACCGGCACGTGCCAGTCGGCGCCGCCGTTGTTGTCCCAGCTCCCGCTCTCGTAGTAGATGACGAAGTCGAGCGTGCTGACGGCCTGGCCGGCCGCGTCGAAGGGACCGAGCGTGAGCACCAGGTTGCCGTTCACGACGTGGAAAGGCGTCTGCGCCGCCGGTCCGGTCCCGTTGTAGAGCGTGCTGCCCGCCGGCCGGTAGGCGGCGATGGGCAACTGCCAGCCGTTGACCCCCCAGTGCAGGCGCGCCGCCTGCGTGACCCCGCCGACGGTGATGGTGATGGAATCGCCGGGGCCGGGCGCGGCCGGCGACCAGCTCACCCCCGTCGCGCCGCCGCCGCCGCCGGCGCCGACCCACACATGCTGGATCGGAGAGCGGCTCGGGTTGGCGTGCGTGTCCACCGCCTCGACGTAGTAGTCGAGCAGGACGCCGCTGCGGCCGGTGATCCGCGCCGCGTAGCGCGACGCCCGGTGGAGCGGCTGCGGGTCGGTGGTCGAGGCCAGGTCCGTGGCCGTGCAGGCCACGGACTGCCAGGCGCCGACGCCGCTGCCGCCGGCGTAGGTCTCGTTGGCCGGCGAGTCCACCGGCAGCACGCCGTCGTCGTCCACGCGGTACTTCAGCGTCACCGAGGCGAGCCCGCTGACGTCGAAGACGTACGTCCAGACCTCGAAGTCGCTCGGTTGCGCGACGGTCCATTCCGTGCCGCCGGGATTGTAGGGCTCGCGCTGGGGCACGAAGATCGAGGGTCCGCTCAGGTCGGTCCCTCCCGCCACCACCGGCTGGGCGCAGGTCACCGCCTGATTGGCGGCGCGCGTCGGGTGCGAGTCCCAGATGCCGCCCTGGGCGCCGTCCCAGTACCAGTAGTCGCTGGCCTCGGCGTTCAGCAGGTACCGCCAGGCGTCGAGCGTGCCGGTGGCGGTCGGGGCGATCTGGTCCGCGGTGAGGACGAAGTTCCGGGCCGCCGTCACCACCGCCCAGGAGTTGCGGTCGGGGCTGTAGCCGTCGCTGCCGGGATCGCCGAGCCACTTCTTGAACTCGGGGTCGCCGTTGTCGGCGCCGCTCCACGAGCCGCTCTCGACGTGGATCACGTCGCTGGTGTCGGGCGGGAACATCGCGAGGTAGTCCTCGATGGTCGTACAGACGAAGCGGTCGGGGTTCGCGGCCAGCCAGTCCACGAAGGCCTGGAAGTTCCCGTGGTAGTAGCTCTCCGTCCCCCCGCCGTAGTTGTCGCCGTCGTGGTGCAGGACGACCAGCAGCGGATGGGCGGGGTCGGTGTTGTGGGGCTCGAGCTGGCTCATCACCGCGTCGTAGAGCAACGCGCCGAAGCCGCCGCGGCCGTCCTCGTTGCCCATGTAGCGGTCGGCGGGAACGGCGATCACCCGCGAGCGCACCCCGGTCGCCGGATCGCGGTACTGGACATAGTGCGGGCGGTGCCCCCAGCCGGCGGAGATGCGCGTCGGTGC
>CAYNPF010000344.1:0-2814 GCA_964398895.1 uncultured bacterium | reverse complement strand
TCCTCTCGGCGGTGATCTTCAACGCGCTGATCATCGTCGCCCTGATCCCGCTGGCGCTGCGCGGCGTGCGCTACCGCCCGCTGGGCGCGGCCACCGTGCTGCGCCACCACCTGCTGGTCTACGGCCTGGGCGGGCTGATCGCGCCGTTCCTCGGGATCAAGGCCGTGGACCTGGTCCTGGTCGCGCTCCATCTGGTGTGAGGTCTCCGATGCGCACCCTCCGTCCCGTTCTCGTCCTGCTGCTCTTCTTCACCGTGCTCACCGGCCTGGTCTATCCCCTGGCCGTGACCGGGATCGCGAACCTCGTCTTCCCGCACCGCGCCGCGGGGAGTCTCGTGGTCCGCGACGGGCGCGTGGCCGGCTCGCGGCTGATCGGCCAGCCCTTCGCGGCGCCCGGGCACTTCTGGAGCCGTCCCTCGGCCACCGTGCCGGCCCCGTACGCCGCCGACGCCTCGGCCGGCTCGAACCTCGGTCCCCGCAATCCGGCGCTGCTCGCGGCGGTGCGCTCGCGGATCGCCGCGCTGCGCGCCGCCGACCCGACCGCGCGCGGTCCCGTGCCGGTGGACCTGGTCACCACTTCGGCCAGCGGCCTCGATCCCGAGATCAGCCCGGCGGCGGCCGAGTACCAGGTGCCGCGCGTGGCGCGGGCGAGCGGTCTGTCGCCCGCGGTGGTGCGGGAAATCGTGCGGCGGCACACCCGCGGCCGGACGCTCGGTCTGCTGGGCGAGCCGGGGGTGAACGTGCTCGAGGTCAACCTCGAGCTGGACGCGCGGGCCCGGGCCGGCCGGGCCGGCTGAGCGTCCGGGCCGGCGGCCTGTGTTACTGTCGTGACGCGTGACCAGCGGGGCCGGACGGCACCGGCTCGCGCGGGAGGGCCGGCATGAACGAACAGCGTCCCGACCCCGACGTCCTCCTGCGCCGTCTTCGGGAGCAGGAGGAGCGCGAGCGTCGCGCCAAACTCAAGATCTTCTTCGGCGCCTCGGCCGGCGTGGGCAAGACCTACGCCATGCTGGTCGAGGCGCACGAGCGCCGGCGCGCCGGGACCGACGTGGCGGTCGGTGTGGTCGAGACGCACGGGCGCGCCGAGACCGCGGAGCTGCTCGAGGGGCTGGAGGTCCTGCCGCCCCGCGTGCTCGAGCACCGCGGCACGTCGCTGCGCGAGTTCGACCTCGATGCCGCCCTGCGGCGGCGGCCCGGCCTGATCCTGCTCGACGAGCTGGCCCACTCGAACGCGCCCGGTTCGCGCCACGCCAAGCGCTGGCTCGACGTCGAGGAGCTGCTCGACGCCGGCGTGGACGTCTACACCACGCTCAACGTGCAGCACGTCGAGAGCCTCTACGACGTGGTGGCGCAGATCACCGGCGTGGCGGTGCGCGAGATCGTGCCCGATTCCATCATCGAGCGCGCCGACGAGATCGAGCTGGTGGACCTGCCCCCGGACGACCTGCTGCAGCGCCTGCGCGAGGGCAAGGTCTACCTGCCCGAGCAGGCGCGCCGCGCCGCCGACCATTTCTTCCAGAAGGGCAACCTGATCGCGCTGCGCGAGCTGGCCCTGCGCGTCACCGCCGACCGCGTGGACCAGCAGATGGAGTCCTACCGGCGCGAGCACTCGATCCGCCGTCCCTGGTCGGTGGGCGGGCGCATCCTGGTCGGGCTGGGCGATCCGCGCGAGGGGCTGCGGCTGATGCGCGCGGCGCACCGCATGGCGGCGCGGCTGAACGCCGAGTGGCTCGTCGTCCACGTCGAGACGCCGGGGGAGTTCGGCCCCTCGGGGGCGGCGCGCGACCACATCGTGGACCTGATGGGCTACGCCGAGGAGCTGGGCGCCGAGACCGCCATGCTCACCGGGCCGCGGCCGGCCGAGCAGATGCTCGCCTACGCGCGCGAGCGCAACGTCTCGCGCCTGCTCGTCGGCCGGCCCTCGCGCCCGCGCTGGCGGCGCCTGCTCCGCGGCTCGCTGGTGGACGCACTGCTCGCCGGGGCCGGCGGCATGGACGTGTTCGTGATGAGTGGCGAGCCCGACGAGACCGCCACGGCGCCGCCGGCGGTGGCGGCGGGCCCGCCCTCGCTGCGGGCCGGCAACTACGTGCGCGCCGTGGTCGCGGTGGCGGTCTGCACCGCCCTCGCCTGGCTGGTCCACCGCCGGCTGGACCCGGCGAACCTCACCATGATGTACCTGCTCGGCATCATGGTGGTGGCGGTGCGGCTGGGGCGCGGTCCCGCCGTGCTCGCCTCGCTGCTGGGGGTGGCGGCCTTCGACTTCTTCTTCGTGCCGCCGCAGTTCACCTTCCACGTCTCGGACACCCAGTACGTCGTCACGTTCGCCGGCATGCTCGGGGTGGCGCTGGTCATCAGCACGATGGCCTCGCGGCTGCGGCAGCAGACCGAGGCGGCGCGCGAGCGCGAGCGGCGCATGGCCGTGCTCTACCGGCTCAGCCGCGAGCTGTCGGGCCTGCGCGAGACCCGCGAGCTGTTGCGCGCGGCGCTGTCGCGGGTGGCCGACGTCTTCGCCAGTCGCGCGGTGATCCTGCTGCCCGACGCCGACGGGCGGCTGGCGGTGGCGGCGGGCGACGCGGCGGCGCTGGGCGAGGGCGGGCACGACCAGGGCGTGGCGCAGTGGACCTTCGATCACGCCCAGCCGGCGGGCGCCGGCACGCCGACGCTGCCGGCGGCGCGGGCGCTGTTCCTGCCGCTGCCGGGCGTGCGCGAGACGGTGGGGGTGCTCGGCCTGGTACCGGACGATCCCGGCCGGGTGCTGACCCGCGACCGCTTCCGGCTGGCCGAGACCTTCGCCTCGCAGGTCGCGCTCAGCCTC
>CAYNPF010000343.1:0-2818 GCA_964398895.1 uncultured bacterium | reverse complement strand
CGCCGCCTTCCGCGGCCTCGACCTCGCCGTGGGCCCGGGTGTGCTCGTGCCCCGTCCCGAGACCGAGGGCCTGGTCGAGGCGGTGCTCGAGGTGCTGCGGCGGGCGGACTGGCCCCACCCACGCGTGCTCGATCTCGGCACCGGCTCCGGCGCGATCGCCCTGGCGCTGGCCTCCGAGTTCCCCGCGGCCGCGGTCACCGCGACCGACGCGAGCGCGACGGCGCTGGATCGTGCCCGCGACAACGCGAGGGCACTGGGGCTCGACGGCCGCGTGCGTTTCCGGAGCGGGCGCTGGTTCGAGGCGGTGGGGGAGGCGGCGCGCTTCGAGGTCGTCGTCTCGAATCCGCCCTACATCGCCGAGGACGAGTGGGCCGAGCTCCCCGACGACGTGCGGGACTTCGAGCCGCGCGAGGCCCTGCTCGCCGGAGGGCGGGGTCTCGACGACCTGCGGGTCATCGTGGAGACGGCGCCAGGCCACCTGTCGCCCGGCGGGACGCTGGCCCTCGAACTGGCCGAGACGCGTGCGTTCGAGGTGGCGGCCTGGCTGGACGGGAGGGCGCCATGGGCGGGGGTGGAGGTGCGTCACGACCTCACCGGGCGACCGCGCTATCTGCTCGCGAGTTCAACGCCGTCCGGCGTTCGCTGAGCACACGCCCCGTTCACGGATTGTCAATCCATACGAACGCCCTGTCGCGCCAGTGTGAGCGTCTCACGACCCGTGCACGCGGATCCGGTCCGTCCGCCGCAGCCCGCGCCGCCGACGCTCGGACCGCGCGGATCTCCGCTCGCCGGTTCACCTGCCTCGCTCGGGGGGCGGGGCGGTGCGTTCGTCTGATTCGCTCTTGTGACTCGTATTCCGCGGGTGGAGAATCACTCGTGTTGACCAAGGCGCTCGCCCCCGTCCCCCTTGCGGGTGCCAGGTGGAGGTTGTCTCGCTTCGTCTCCATGGGCCACACCTCGCGCAGGAGCTATCACCAACCCCCGGGATGCGCCTGGCGGAGGCACTTCACTACTCCCCTCGAAAGGACGTGCCATGAAGAAGTGCTCTCTCTTCGTCGTCACGATGCTCGCCGTTCTGCTGCCGGCTCTGGCCTGGGCGCAGACCCCGACGTTCATCCGCATGTGGGGCAGCTACGGTTCGGGCAATGGGCAGTTCCGCTCCAGCCGTGACGTGGGCGTGGCCACCGACGGCACGATCTACGCCGTGGACGGCTACAACAACCGCATCCAGATCTTCAGCGCGGTGGGTACCTACCTCGGGCAGTGGGGCAGCGCCGGCAGCGCCGAGGGCCAGTTCAGCTACCCGGTCGGCATCGTCGTCTCGCCGAGCGGTGACGTCTACGTCGCCGACACCGGCAACCACCGCATTCAGCAGTTCACCGCCGCCGGCACCTTCGTGCGGCAGTGGGGCTCGCTGGGCACCGGCAACGGGCAGTTCAACTACCCGCGCGGCCTGGCCATGAACGCGGCGGGCACCGAGCTGTACGTCGTGGACGGTTACAACAACCGCGTCCAGGTGTTCGGTCCGACCGGCAACTACCTGCGGCAGTGGGGCAGCTACGGCAAGCTCGACGGGCAGTTCAACTACCCGTTCGGCATCGCGCTCGACGGCAGCGGCACCGTTTACGTCGCCGACACCGGCAACCACCGGATCCAGGTCTTCACCGGCACCGGCACGCTGGTGACGCTGTGGGGCTCGTACGGCACGGGTGACGGGCAGTTCAAGCAGCCGTTCGGTGTGGCGGTCGAGTCCTTCCACGGGCTGGTCTGCGTGAGCGACTTCGGCAACAACCGCATCCAGGCCTTCACCACCGCGGGTGTCTTCCAGAGCAAGTGGGGCACGTCGGGGACCGCCCAGGGGCAGTTCCGCTCGCCGTTCCTGCTGGTGGCGGACGCGTCGGGCTACCTGTACGTCGCGGACTCCGAGAACAACCGCATCCAGGTGTTCGGCAGCATCCCGGTGCCCGCCGAGAAGACGACGTGGGGCCGGCTCAAGACGATGTACCGTTAGTCCCGTCCCCCACGACTGCGGCCGGCCTCCGACGAGGCCGGCCGCGTTGTTGTTGTCGTGGACATCCGTGCCGGTGTCAACGCGCGCCCATCTCGCCGACGTGCCCTACTCGCTGTCCGGTTCGGCGACCTCGAAGTGGAGGTCGGCGTGCGCGCGCAGGAAGGCCAGCACGTTCTCGCGACTGCCCTCCAGCAATGCCGTGGACATGATCCAGTCGTCCTGCACGAGCTTCACGTCATGGCCGGCAGCCAGCTCGTCGATCGCGCCGCGCGGCTCCACCGGCACGAATCGCCGGTCGCTCGTGATGCGGTAGAAGCGGAAGTAGTACTCGTCGTCGTCGTCGGGCTTGATCTGGGCGACGTAGATGTCGTCGCCGAGCGACATCAGTCGGACGTAGCCCCGGGATGCCGCGCCGGAGGTCGGGACGTGCTCGTACCGGTAGTCGTTGATGCCGGGCACGGCCGTGATCGTGAGCTGGCCCCCACCCGCGTCGTACTTGTAGCCTCCGGAGAGGAACTCGAGCCCCACGGCATCACCGACCCGGATGACCTCCTTCTCCGATTCGTAGTAGCACCCCGCCACGAACATGGCCGAGAGGGCCAGCAGTGCCACCGTGAGCGATCGCGACAACCTTCCTGCGGTCATCCTGCCCCTCCTGTCGGATGAGCGCGGAATCCAGTCCTCGCGGACGGTGCCGTCGCGCGCCGGTCCTGGTTCCGGCGGCCTCCTAGTGATAGTGCGCGTCCTTCTCGCCGGCGCGGATCGCCACCTTGAGCACGTTCTCCTTCGGCGGCAGCGGGCAGTTGT
>CAYNPF010000342.1:0-2820 GCA_964398895.1 uncultured bacterium | reverse complement strand
TGATCGGACCCTCCCGACGCCAGCTCGAGGTGCGAGCCCCCCGGCACGGATGCCGGGGGGCTCAAGTCGTCCCGCCCCCGGCCGAGACTGGGAACAGGGGGTGGATCGGCTGGCCTGGCGCCCGGTCCCGGGCTACAGTCCACGCGATCCGGCCAGCCACCACCCACGTACGAGGACGCCATGGACATCCGCCCGACCCAGCCAGGACAGACCCCGCAGACCGGCCCCGGCTCGCTGAAGGAGAAGGCCGGCATCCCCGCGACCCGGTCCGAGGACCGTCCCGCGACCCAGTCCGGGGAGATGCCGCAGGACCAGGTGCAGCTCTCGGCCGCGGTCCGCGACCTGCAGGCGCGCCTGGGCCTCGAGCAGATCCCGGTCGGCGAACTGTCGCCGGAGCGCCTGCGCGAGGTGGTGGCGCGTGTCGCCGAGGGTCACTACGACCGTCCCGAGGTGGTGGACGAGCTGGCCCGCCGTCTCCTCTCCGCCGACGGCTCGCTGAAGAGCGGGGAGTGACGCGGCGTGCGGTGCCTGCTCGCCGACGGCTCCGCCACGACGCGGCGCATCCTCCGCAACGTCCTGCGTGACCTCGGCGTCACCGAGATCGCCGAGGCTTCCCGCGGTGACGAGGCGCTCGAGCTCGCCGGTGAGGGCTTCCACCTCGTGATCGTGGGCCTGTCGCTGCCCGGACTCGAGGGACTCGACCTGGTGCGGCGCCTGCGCGAGCGGAGCGAGACCGCCACCGTGCCCGTGCTGGTCATCGCCGCCCGCGGCACGCGCAGCGACGTGCTGCGCGCACGCGAGGCGGGGGCCAGCGGCTTCGTCATCCGCCCCTTCACGCCGGAGGCGCTGCGCCCGCGCCTCGAGGCACTGCTGAGCGCCGCGGCCATGGCGGGCGAGACCGGCGGCGCCCCGGCCGAAGCGCTTCCCCCGGCGGTCTGAATCCGCGGCGCGCCCCGCGGCCCGTTCAGGCTCCGGCGCGCCCCGCCGACGGTGGAACGCCCTCGCCGGCCGGCGGCCCGTCCAGCAACTCGCGCACCTGTCGCAGCAGCGTGTCGGGGGTGAACGGCTTCGCCAGGAACGCCCGCCCCGGCCCCGAGGTGGCCTCCGGCTCCACGAGGTCCTGCGCGTAGCCCGACAGGAACAGCACGCGCAGGCCGGGACGTCCGCGCGCCAGCTCACCGGCCAGGTCCACGCCGTTGAGTCCCGGCATGACCACGTCGGTGACCAGCAACTGGACGTCGTCGAGGCCGCGCGCGCCGCGCGCCAGCACCTCGCGCCCGTTGGCGAACTCCACGACGCGGTAGCCATTCTGGCGCAGCACCCCGCTCACCAGGTTGCGCACGAGCGGCTCGTCCTCCACCAGCACCACGCTCTCGCTGCCCCCCCGCCGCTCGATCCGCGGCGACGGCACCTCGGCGTCCGGCCCGCCGGCCACCCGCGGCAGGAAGATGCGGAACGTGCTGCCGCTGCCCGGCTCGCTCGCCACCTGCACGGTCCCGCCGCTCTGGCGCACGATCCCGTAGACCGTCGAGAGTCCCAGCCCGGTCCCCAGCCCCGGCGCCTTGGTGGTGAAGAACGGCTCGAACAGGTGCTCCTGCGTGGCGGCGTCCATGCCGTGGCCGGTGTCGGCCACGGACAGCATGACGTAGGCCCCCGGCTCCACGGCCCGGCGGGGAGCGGCGATGTGGCCCAGCTCGACGCTCGCCGTCTCGATGACGAGTCGCCCGCCGCGGGGCATGGCATCGCGGGCGTTGACCGCGAGGTTCATGACGATCTGCTCGACCTGCACCGGGTCCACCCGGGTGAAGGCCCGCTCGCCGCCGAGCCGCAACGTCAGCTCGATGTCCTCGCCGATCAGCCGCCGCAGCATGCCCGCCATCCCGCTCAGCACCGCATCGAGATCCACCGGCCGCAGGCTGAGCACCTGCCTGCGGCTGAAGGCAAGGAGCTGCTGGGTGAGCGTGGCGGCACGATCGGCGGCGCGGCGGATCTCGTCCACCTCCTGGTAGAGGACGCGATCGTCGGCGAGTTGCTCGAGCAGCAGGTCGCCGTAGCCGAGGATCACGGTGAGCAGGTTGTTGAAGTCGTGGGCCACGCCGCCGGCCAGGCGCCCCACCGCCTCCATCTTCTGCGCCTGGTGGAGCTGTTCCTCCAGCTCGACCCGCTCGGTCACGTCGCGGCCGACGGCGACGACGCCGACGCTGCCGTCCGGCCGCACGAGCCGGGCGGCGCTGCCCTCGATCACGCGCCAGCCGCCCTCGCGGTGGCGCAGGTGCAGCCCGGTCAGCAGCGGCGTCGCGCCGCGCGCCAGCGCCTCCTCCATGGCCGCGGCGATCACCGGCACGTCGCCGGGCTGCGCCAGCTCGCGCAGCCGGCGGCCGATCAGCTCCGCGGGCGGGTAGCCGAGCAGGCGGGTGACCGAAGGGCTGACGAAGGTGATGCGGCCGGCGTCGTCCTGCAGCGTGATCATGTCGGCCGAGTTCTCGACCAGCAGGCGATAGCGCTCCTCGCTGGCGCGCAGCGCCTCGGCCGCCTCGCGGCAGCACCGGCGCTGCGCGGCCTCGCGCAGGTCGCGCTCCACCGCCGGAACCAGGCGCACCAGGTCGTCGCGCGCCAGGAAGTCGCTGGCCCCCGCCTTCATGCAGGCGACCACCGCCTCCTCGCCGACGTGTCCGGCGACGACGATGAAGGGCGGGTCCTGCTCGCCGGCGTGCAGCACCTCCAGCGCCTCCAGCACCGACAGGCTGCTCGGCTCGTGTCCGCTGATGACCAGGTCCCAGGCGGATTCGGCCAACGCGACGCGCAGGCCGTCGGCGTCGC
>CAYNPF010000341.1:0-2821 GCA_964398895.1 uncultured bacterium | reverse complement strand
GGGATCGCGCAGCGCCCACTCGAGGATGCCGTTGTCCGGCCCGACGAAGCTCTGCCCGCGCGCCGCCACCACCAGCGCGCGCCGGCCGGTGCCGACGCCCGGATCCACCACCGCGAGGTGCACGCTGCCCAGCGGGAAGTCGGGCGCGGCCGCCTCGAGCAGGAAGGCGGCGCGGGCGACGTGCCCGGGCGGCACCTCGTGGGTGAGGTCCACGACGTGCGCCTCGGGGCAGATCTGGTGGAGCGCGCCATGCACCACGCCGACGAACCAGTCCTGGCGGCCGAAGTCCGAGGTGAAGGTGATGATGGGTCGCGGCATGATCAGGCTCTTCGCGCGGCCAGCATCGCCGACAGGTGCGTCCAGGCGCCCGCGACGGTGAGCCGCTCCAGGCAACGCAGGTCGTCGCACTCGTCGCGATGGCACGGGCTGCACTCGACGCGGGCGTAGTGGGCGCGGTGGCCGTGGATTTCGGGGTAGGGGAAGAACATGGCCGGGCGGTTGCGCGACAGCAGGCCCAGGGTCGGCGCGCCGGCCGCGACCGCGGTGTGCAGCGGCCCGGTGTCGCCGCAGACGAACGCCGCGCACAGCGACTGCAGCGCCACGAAGCGGGCCAGCGGCCAGCCCGTCACCGCGCGCACCCGCGCTGCCGGCAGCGCCGCCGCCACCGCCGCCACCCGCTCGCGCTCGTCGGGTCCGCCGGTGACGAGGGCGAAGGCGTCCGGCACCCGTTCGAGCAGGCGCGCGGCCAGGGCCACGAAACGCGCCGGATCCCAGCGACGCGTGGGCCAGCGCGCGCCGGGATGGAAGCCGACCAGGCGCGCCGTGCCCGGCACGCCGAGCGCGTCCAGCTCCGCCCGCGCCGCCGCCCGCGCCGCCGGCGCCACGTGCAGCCGTGGTGTCCCGGCCGGCGCCGGCCAGCCCAGCGCGGCCAGCGAGGCGAGGTGGAAGCCGGTCGCCGAGAGCGTGCGCGGCCGGGCGTGGTGGGTGTAGAGCGCCGAGCGCCAGCCCTTGCCCGGGTAGCCGACCCGCACCCGCGCGCCCGAGAGCCGGGTCCACAGCGCGGTGCGCGGGTTGCAGAAGAAGTCGAAGGCCACCTCGGGCGCGAAGCGGCGCAGCCGCGCCACCAGCGCGGCGGTCGCGGCCGCGCCCGGGTGGTCGGCCACGGTGATCAGCTCGTCCACGCGCGCATCACCGGCGAGCAGCGGCGCGGCGGCCTCGCCGGTGAGGTAGGCGACGCGCGCCTGCGGGCAGGCGGCGCGCACCGCCTCGAGCGCCGGCAGCGTCAGGCAGATGTCCCCGATGAAGCGCGGCCGCACGAGCAGCACGCGGTGGACCGGGGCGGGCGCAACGACGGGTTCGCGGGACACGGCGGGGGCACTGTAGCCCATCCCGCCGCCGCGGCGCACGCCGCCGGCGCGGCCGACTGTCAAGCCCCGGTCAGCTCCCGCGCCGGTCGCGACGCGGTCTTGGAGGGGCTTTCCGGGGCGTGCTACCATTTTGGTCCCGCGGTCCGACGGTCCCGATGCACCCACCCGGAGGGAGTGCTGCCGTGAAGCGTCTGATGACGGTCCTGCTGTGTGCGGGCATCACCGCGGTCGCGGTCGTGCCGGCGCACGCCAGCTTGAAGGTGGCGGCGACGCCCGTGACCGCGGCGGAGGCCGTGGACAACTCCGTGGATTCCCTGGAGGTGCTCGCCCAGGCGGTGGCGAAGGATTCGACCCGCTTCGACGACCTCAGCGCGCTCGGCATCCTCTATCTGGAGCGCGACAAGGCCGAGGAGGCCATCACCGTGCTGCAGCGGGCGCACGACCTGCGACCCGAGGACCGCAAGGTGCTCGTCAACCTCGGCGCGGCCATGGACGCGACCGGGCGCCAGGCCCAGGCGCAGAAGTACTACCGTCAGGTGCTCGACGCGTTCCCGGGCGACTCCGTGGCCGCCTGCCGGCTGGCCACTTCGCTCTACTCCGAGGGCAACGTCGCGGAGTCGGTGAAGCTGCTCGACCAGCTCATCCACAGCTCGCCCCGCGCCCACTGCGCCTACTTCTCGATGGGCGTGGCCTTCGCCAACGCCGGCATCTACCGGGACGCGATGCGCATGTGGCGCAAGGTGGTGGAGCTGGCACCCGCCTCGCCCGAGGGCATCAGCGCCAAGGAGAGCCTCGAGGTCCTGGAGAAGTTCGTCGGCCGGTGACGACCGGCGAGGGGCGCGACGGGGCCCGCCCGCGGGCGGGCCCCGCGTGCGTCCGGCCGGCGCCGCCTTGCCCGGGCGCGGCCGCGGGGGCACTCTGATCCCATGATCTACCTCGACCACAACGCCTCCACGCCGGTCCGACCCGAGGTGGCGGCGGCGATGCAGGACGCCCTGGCGCGGACCTGGGCCAATCCCTCGAGTGGTCACCGCGACGGCCAGCAGGCGCGGGCCGCGGTCGAGGAGGCGCGCGCCCGGGTCGCCGCCCTGGTCGGCTCGCCGGCCGACGAGGTGGTCTTCACCAGCGGCGGCACCGAGGGCGACCACCTCGCCCTCATCGGCGCCGCGTGGGCACAGGAGGCGCGCGGCCGCGCCGTCGCCCTCTCGGCGATCGAGCATCATGCCGTGCACGGCGCCGCCGCGGTGCTGGCGCGCGCCGGCTTCACCGTCGCGCACCTGCCGGTGGGAGCGGACGGCCGCGTGTCGCCGGCGGCGGTCGAGAGCCTGCCGGAGGGGACCACGCTGCTGGCGGTGATGCTGGCCAACAACGAGACCGGCGTGCTGCAGCCGGTGGCCGAGATCGCGCGGCGGGCGCACGCACGCGGGGTGCGCGTGCTGTGCGACGCGGTGCAG
>CAYNPF010000340.1:0-2856 GCA_964398895.1 uncultured bacterium | reverse complement strand
TCGCTTGCGGCACTCGCGCTCTCGCCTTCCGCTCTGGCGCTGATCCCGCTCGCGATCGAGTTGTGTCTGCCGATCCTCGCGATCTGCCGCGGCTTCCAGGAAGTCAACGTCGCGCTCGGCGGCCGCCTGCACCAGAAGGTGCACGAGCTCGCCGGCATGCTCGACCATCGCGAGAACACCGACGACCCGCTCGACGTGCAGTACGCGGCGGCGCACGAGGTCGCGCCGGCGGTGGAGTGGGCGCTCATCGCCCTGTCGGTGCTGGTGGCGGCGGCGGGCATCGCCTTCGCCTTCCGGGCCTACCTGTGGAGCCCCGAGACCGGGACGCGGCTGCGCGAGCGGCTGTCCGGCGTCCACCGCACCCTGCTGAACAAGTACTGGGTGGACGAGCTCTACGAGAACACCGTGGTGCGCGGCGTCTACGAGACGGCGCGGGCCGCGTGGCGGTACTTCGACGTCAAGGTGGTGGACGGCATCGTCAACGGGGTGGGCGCGACGCTCGAGGCCGCCTCGGCGGTGCTGCGTCTGTTCCAGACCGGTTTCGTCGGCACCTACGCCCTGTTCCTCACGCTCGGCGTGGCGGCCCTGCTGCTGCACTTCCTGAGGCACTAGCCCGTGAACATCCCCTGGCTTACCTGGCTCGTCTTCCTCCCGCTGGCGGGAGCCGTGGTGCTGGTCTGCCTGCCGGTCGCGGCCGACCGCTGGCACCGGCGCTGGGCCATGACCGTGGCGCTGGGCGAGTTCGCCCTGTCCGTGCCGCTGTGGTGGCGCGCGTGGCAGCCGGGCTGGCACCTCGTCGAGCAGCGCCCTTGGCTGCCGGGCATCGGGGCCCAGTACTACCTGGGCATGGACGGCATCAGCATGCTGCTGGTGCTGCTCACCACGGTGATGACCGTGGTGGCGGTGCTGGGCGCCTTCGGCGCGGTGCGCGAGCGCACGCGCGAGTTCTACGCGCTGCTGCTGGCGCTCGAGACCGGGATGATCGGGACGTTCCTCTCGCTCGACCTCCTGCTCTTCTACGTGTTCTGGGAGGCGATGCTGATCCCGATGTACCTGCTGATCGGGGTATGGGGCGGACCGCGCCGCATCTACGCGGCGGTGAAGTTCTTCCTCTACACCATGTTCGGCAGCGTGCTGATGCTGGTCGCCATCCTGTCGCTGTACTTCCTGCAGAAGTCGCTGACCGGGGTGCCGACCTTCGCGCTCGACGCGTTCTACGCCATGCCGATCGCGCCGGCGACCCAGCTCTGGCTGTTCCTGGCCTTCGCCCTGGCCTTCGCCATCAAGGTGCCGATGTTCCCGTTCCACACCTGGCTGCCCGACGCGCACGTCGAGGCGCCGACGGCGGGATCGGTGATCCTCGCCGCCGTGCTGCTGAAGATGGGCACCTACGGCTTCCTGCGCTACGCGCTGCCGCTGTTCCCCAACGCGGCCGCGGCCTGCACGCCGTGGATCGTGGCGCTGGCGCTGATCGGGATCGTCTACGGCGCGCTGGTCTCGATGGTGCAGCCCGACCTGAAGAAGCTGGTGGCGTACTCCTCGGTGAGCCATCTCGGCTTCTGCATGCTCGGCCTGTTCGCCATGAACCCGCAGGGCTTCGCCGGCTCGCTGCTGCAGATGATCAACCACGGCGTGTCCACCGGGGCGCTGTTCCTCCTGGTCGGCGTCGTCTACGAGCGCCGCCACACCCGGCTGATCGCCGACTTCGGCGGGCTGTGGAAGCCGATGCCGGTCTACGCCGCGATCTTCCTGGTGGTAATGCTCTCCTCGATCGGCCTGCCCGGCACCAACGGGTTCGTCGGCGAGTTCCTGGTCCTGCTCGGCAGCTTCCGCGCCAACACCTGGTGGGCGGTGGTGGCCGGGACCGGCGTGATCCTGTCGGCCTGCTACATGATGTGGATGTTCCAGCGCGTGATCTTCGGGCCGGTGACGCACGAGGAGAACCGCCACCTCGCCGACCTCTCGCTGCGGGAGCGGCTGGTGTTCGTCCCGCTGCTGGTGCTGATCTTCTGGATCGGCGTGATGCCGCAGCCCTTCCTCGATCGCATGCGTCCGGCGCTCGACCAGATGCTCGGGGTCGCGCAGCAGCGCGCCGAGCTGACCGTGCGGCTCGAGGCGGCGAGCGCGGCCACCGGCGCCCCGTCCGCGTTCCCGCAGCTGCCCGCCGGAGGTGCCCGATGAGCGTCCTGCCCGCGCCGTTCCTGCTGCCCGTGGACTGGTGGGCGCTGGGCGCCGTGCTGGCGCTGGGCGCGGCGGTCCTGCTGCTGCTCCTGCTCGAGCTCGTCCCGGCCCGGCCGGGCTCGAGCCGCCCGGCCGGGGTGGCGCTGGCCGCGCTGCTGGCCGGCGGAGCGGCGGTGACGGTGGCGCGCGACGCGCGCCGCGCCCTGTTCGGCGGCATGTTCGTGCACGACGGCCTGACCGTCTTCTTCACCGTGCTGCTGTGCGCGATCGGGGCGGTGGCGGTGCTGCTGTCGTGGGACTACGTCAAGCGCACCCGCATCCACCACGGCGAGTACTACGCGTTGCTGCTGTGCGCCACGCTGGGCATGATCGTGATGGCCGGCGCCAACGACCTGATCACCATGTTCCTCGGTCTCGAGCTGATGTCGCTGTCGCTCTACGTGCTGGTGGGCTTCCGCCGCAACTCGCTCGAGTCCAACGAGGCGGCGCTCAAGTACTTCCTGCTGGGGGCCTTCGCCAGCGGCTTCCTGCTCTACGGCATCGCGCTGCTCTACGGCGCCACCGGGACGACCAGCCTGCCGCGCATGGCCGCCTTCCTCGCCGGCACGCCGCTGCACCACGACCCGCTGTTGCTGCTCGGCGGGCTGCTGCTGCTCTCCGGCCTGCTGTTCAAGG
>CAYNPF010000339.1:0-2865 GCA_964398895.1 uncultured bacterium | reverse complement strand
CTCGAACTGTTGCGCCTGCGCACCACGGCCCTCCACGACCCCGACCCGGTCGCGCTGCAGACGCGGATCGAGAGCGACCGGCGCACCGAGACCGACGTGGCGCTCAACGCCTACTTCGAGGAGCTGAAGAAGCGCTACCCGGTTCGCATCCTGGACCGGCAGCTCCGCCAGATCCAGCTGCCCCAGGTCCCGGGCGCACGCTGATCCTCAGCCACGGGCCGCGGTGGGAACGCCTCGAGTCCCGGCCGCGGCCCGCCGCACGCCCGGAGCGGGACCCGCGGGGATTCCGCACGCCCCCCGCTGCGGCGCCGTGCGGAATGCCCGGCGGTGCGGCGGGGCCGGGTTCGAAGCCCCGCGTGCCGGGCCGTCCGATCGCGGTCGGCCGGGTGGTACGGTCCCTGCAAGAGCCCGGCCGGACCCGTACCTGGAGCCTCTCGTGACCGAACTCACCACGACCCAACCCGTTGCGCCCGTCCGCCGCGCGGTCCTCGTGGACTTCGACTGGCGCGACGCCGACCTTCTGCCCGAGCTGCTGGCGCGGCCCGGGCTGACGGTGCGCCTCGTGGCGGGCGAGAGCGGCGAAGATGCCGGTGTGAAGATGGCGGGGCTCTGCGAGCTTCCGTGCACCACGGATCTCGCCGACCTGACCCGGGAGATCTTCGATCTGGCGGTCCTCGGCGAGCGCAGCCGCCGGCGTACGCAGCTCGAGGGGCTGTTCCTCGCGCTGGGCACGCCCTGCGTGAGTCCGGAGGGCCTCCTGCGAGGCCCCGAAGTCGCGGAGGCGGCTCCCGCGGTCGAGGCGCCGCTGGCGGTGCACGCCGCCGCCCTCGAGAGCACGCTAGGGGGCGCGGACTTCGACACCCTCATCGAGCAGGCGCTCCCGGATGTCACCCCCGATGCCCCCACGGCACCCGGCCCACCGAGTCCGGCGGCGCACACCGACATCCGCATGGGCTCCCTCGACGGCTTCCCGTCGCTCGAGGACCGGCGGGGGCTGGAGGAGGCCCTGACCCAGTTGGTCGCCAGCACGGGAGCGCTGGGAGCCGAACTGCTCGCCGCGCGCAGCGGGGACCTGGGGGTCGTCGCGAGGGTGGGGGGCGAGGATCCGCTGCTGGCCGGGCTGATCCATCTGGCGCTGGATCAGGACATGGCCCAGGTGGTGAGTCGCCTCTCCGGTCCCGAGGAGGGCAAGGCCTGGGGAGCCTGGCCGTTCCGCACCACGCGGAGCCATGGCGTGGTTGCCGCATCGGCCATCGACCCGGCCTCCGGCTGGACGGCATGGCAGGGTCTGGTGGACGAGCTGCGCGACTCGTGGGAGCGCGAGGATCGGGAGCGGACGGCGCCGGCCTTCCCGCTCGTGCCGGACGACGTGCACGGGTGGCTCGACCGCGAGGCGTTCCGGTCCGCCGTGGCCATGGCGGTTGCCCGCAACCAGCGCGACGGACTCGCCTTCGCGGTGCATCGCTTCCTCCTGCTGGAGCAGGCGGGCGCGCCGGAGGCGCTGTGCGAGCGCCTCCCGGCGCAACTGCGCGATACCGACCGGCTCTGCCGACCGGCGCCGCTGGTGCTGCTCCTGCTCACCGCGTGCACCCGCGACGCGTTCGAGCCGGTGCGGCGGCGCATCCACGCCGCCTGGGAGTCGGCCTGGCGCCAGTGCGGAGGACCGGTGCCGGCCCCCGACCTCGAAGAGAGCCGCGTGGCCATGAACGCCCCGGCCGACGCCGGGCGCTTCACCCAGGCCGTCGAGGGCTGGCTGGGCGCCTGAGCGGCCCGCGGAGCCGGCGAGGTTATCCACAGCCGCTCCTTGACCCGACTTCTCGCCGTCATGTAATCCTCCGGGTCCCTCACGCGGAGGCCCGATGGACGGCTCCATCCGACGCCTGCCGCCCGAGACCGCATCCCGCATCGCCGCGGGGGAGGTCATCGAGCGGCCGCTGTCGGCCCTCAAGGAAGTCCTCGAGAACGCACTCGACGCCGGAGCCCGTTCGATCGAGGTGCGCGTCGAACGCGCCCTCGACCAGTACTTCAGCGTGGCCGACGACGGGGCCGGCATCCGCGCGGAGGAGTTGGACCTGGCGCTGGAGCGGCATGCCACCAGCAAGATCGAGGCGCTGGAGGATCTCGATCGCCTCGATTCGCTCGGCTTCCGCGGCGAGGCCCTGCCCAGCATCGCGGCGGTGAGTCACCTGCGCATCACCAGCCGGCCCGCGGCCGCGGCGGCCGCGGCCTTCGTGGCGGCCGACGGGGGGAGCATCGTCGAGCGCGGCACCGCCGCGCGGGCGTGCGGCACCACGGTCGAGGTCACGGAGCTGTTCTTCAACACGCCGGCGCGGCGCAAGTTCCTGACCTCGCCGACCGGCGAGCTGCGCGCGGCGTTGCGACTGCTCGAGGCCTACGCGCTGGCCTTCCCGCACACGGCCCTTCGCCTGACCGTGGACGGCAGGACGCGCCTGGAGTGGCCGGCGGTGTCCGGCACCGGTCTGGCGGCGCGACGCGACCGGGCCGCGGCGCTCTGGGGCGCGCGTCACTCGACGCAGCTCCTCGAGGTGGAGACCGAGCGCGACGGGGTGCGGCTCGAGGCCCTGCTCGGCCTGCCGGAGCACGCGCGGGCCACGCGCGAGGGACAAATCTACGTGGTCAACGGGCGCTGGATCCAGAGCCCGATGCTGGGCGCCGCCCTGCGGCAGGCCTACGGGAACCTGCTGCCGCCGGGACGCTTCCCGGCAGCGACGCTGTGGCTGAGCGTCCCGCCGTCCCGCCTCGACGTGAACGTGCATCCGACCAAGCGCGAGGTGCGCTTCGCCGACGAGGAGCGCGTCTTCGCGCTGGTGGTGGCGGGCTGTTCGCGACCGCTCTCGCAGATCG
>CAYNPF010000338.1:0-2885 GCA_964398895.1 uncultured bacterium | reverse complement strand
TCGCTGCTCAGGTACAACAGCGGCGGCACGTACGGGCGCGGGCTCGAGTGGAGCGCGACCAGTGGCGCGGGCTATCCCGGCAGCGTGCAGCTCGGCAACGGCACGACGCTCGACTACCCGAACGGGAGCACGGCGGCGCGGAGCATCGCGGGCAATCTCACGATTGACTCGGGTTCGGCGCTGTGGATGAACTACGGCAGCCCCGGGCTGAACAACGCGCTCACGGTGGCCGGCGACCTCGTGCTGGACGGCAGCCTGGGTCTCGGCGACGCGGTGGGTGGCGATCTGCACCTGGGCGGCAACTGGTCGCGAACCGGCACGTTCAGCCCGAACGGTCGCGCCGTCTTCTTCCAGGGGACCGGCCAGCAGAGCGTGACGGGCGACACCGGGTTCGACTTCCTCGTGCTGAACAACGCCGCCGGCCTGTTGCTGAGCAACGATCTGTACCTGAACGACGCCGCGGGCAACCTGCTCACGCTCACCAGCGGCAACGTCACGACCGGCGCGCACAAGGTCGTGATCGGCGCCGCGGCCGACATGAGCCGGACCTCCGGTCACGTCGTGGGCAACCTCGAGGTGGGGGTGGGCACCGCCACGACGCACAAGCTGCTGGCCTTCGGCGAGGCCACGAAGTACACGGGCGTCGAGCTGACCTTCAGCGGCGTGACCGCGGGCGGCACGCTGACGCCGACCACGGCCACGCCCGGCGCGCCCGCGGGCTCGCTGCCGACGGGGCCGGGCCTGAGCACGACGAACTACGTCAACCGCTCGTGGACCCTCGCCAACAGCGGCGTGGCCTTCGGGACCGCCGCGGCCACGCTCAACTTCGATGCGAGCGACGTGGTCGCCGGCACGCCGGCCAACTTCATCGTTGCCAAGAACGACGGCGGCACGTGGACGCACCCGGCGGTGAGCGGCCCGCTGGCGACGGCGATCACGGCCACCGGTCTGAACTCGTTCAGCGAGTTCCGGGTGGGCGAGAACGGCGTCGTCAACTACACGCTGACGGTGAACGCCAGCCCGACGGCGGGCGGCACGGTGACGGGCGGCGGCAGCTATGCCTCGGGGACGGTGGCAGCAATCTCCGCCACGGCGGCGGCGAACTACCACTTCGTCAACTGGACCGGTGACGTGGCCGATGCGAACAACGCCAGCACCACGGTCACCGTGGACGGCGACAAGACGGTGACCGCGAACTTCGCGCTCGACCAGCACCTGCTGACGGTGCAGGCGAGCCCGACGGGGGGCGGCACGGTGACCGGCGGCGGCACCTACGACCACGGAACGGTGGTGGCGGTGTCGGCCACGGCGGCGGCGCACTACCACTTCGTCAACTGGACGGGTGACGTGGCCGACGCGAACAGTGCGAGCACGACGGTGACGGTGGACGCGGCGAAGACGGTGACCGCGAACTTCGCCCTCGACCAGTTCCTGCTGACGGTCAATGCCAGCCCGGTGGGGGGCGGCACCGTGACCGGAGCCGGGACCTACGACTACGGCAGCACGGTCGCGGTCGCGGCGACGGCGGCCTCGGGCTACGCGTTCGCGAACTGGACCGGCGACGTGGCCGACGCGAACAGCGCCAGCACGACGGTGACGGTGGACGCGGCCAAGACGGTGACCGCGAACTTCACTGCCCTGCCGGTGCACAACACCGACACGGGGCTCTACTACGCGACCATCCAGGCGGCCATTGACGCCACCGAGACGGTGGCCGGGAACAGCCTGGCGGTGGCCGCCGGCACGTTCGAGGAGCAGGTGGTGGTCACGAAGGCGCTGACCATCACCGGCGCGGGCTGCGGCAGCACCATCATCCGGAGCCCGGCGACGCTGGCCCAGTCGTTCACGACCCCTGGGCCGAACACGAACAAGCCGATCGTGTTCGTGAACGGGGTCAACGCGACGATCCAGAACCTGACCATTGACGGCGCCGGCCTCGGGAACGCCAACGCCCGCTTCGTCGGCCTGGCCTTCTGGAACGGCGGTGGCAAGGGCGCGAACCTCTGCATCCAGCACGTCGAGGACACGCCGTTCAGCGGGGCGCAGCACGGCGTCGGCGTGTACGCCCACAACAGCACCGGCGGGCCGTACGCGATCGAGCTGGATCACGTGGCGGTGACCGACTTCCAGAAGACCGGCATCGCGCTGATGGGCGAGGGGCTGACGGTGAACGTGCACGACTGCACGACGACCGGCAAGGGCTACACCGACGTGACGGCGCAGAACGGCATCCAGTTGAGCAACGGCGCGACCGGCGCGATCACGGCCTGCAAGGTGGCGGACATCGGCTACACCGGCGGCGCCTGGGCGGCGAGTGGCGTGCTGACCCCCGAGGCCTCGGGCACGGTGACGCTGTCGACGACGACGTTCGACAACGTCATGATGCCGGTCTACTGGCAGAACAGCAGCGGCACGATCGACGGCATCACGGTGACGAACAGCGCGCGGAGCAATTGGCAGTCCGCGATCCTCGCCTACAACACGAACACCTCGCTGGCGGCCGCCCGTGCGGGTGACGCGCCCGCGGTCACCGGGCCCCCGGTGAAGGCCTCGCCGTTCGACGAGGGCGCCGTCAACAACTCCACCACCGGCACCTTGGCGACTGCGTACACGCTGAACATCGTGAACAGCTGCCTCACCGGGACGAGCAATCCGAGCAGTATCGGCATCCGGTCGTACAGCTCCGGCGGCGGCATGGACGTGACCGCGACCAACAACACCCTGTCGGGCTGGGACTACGGCTGCTACGTCGCGAGCCCGGCCACGCTGACGGCCCACGAGAACTCGATCACCTCGAACCTCTCGAGCGCCTTCTACGGCACCGGCTCGTCCAACGCCGAGCGCAACTGGTGGGGCGACGCCGCCGGGCCGACGGGCGACAACGG
>CAYNPF010000337.1:0-2901 GCA_964398895.1 uncultured bacterium | reverse complement strand
GCGACAGCTCGTCGCGACCCGACGGATCGGTCCCGAGCAGGTTCACACGCGCGGGCGCGTCCAGGCCGAAGAGGTGCCGATCGGTGGGCACGATCCCGAAGAGCCGGTACGGCGCGCCGTGCACGAGGAAGCGCAGCGGCTGCGGTCGCGAGCGGTCCTCGCGGTACTCGAACACGCCGGGGCCCGTCACCGTGGCGTAGACGAACGGGCGCAGATGCACGCGGCCACCCGCGTCGCGCCAGTGCGGGGCCTGCGGCGGATGGTAGAAGCGCTCCCGATCCAGTTCGCCGGGACCGTACGGCGCCACGAACGGCGCCAGCGCGGCCACCACGTAGAGGACGCCCAACACGATCGCCCCGGCGAGCGCCGGCGGGTTGCGCCGCACGCGGCGCACGGTCTCACGCACGGCGCAGCCTCGGATCGGCGGCCGCGAGCAGCAGGTCGCCGACCAGGTTGCCGAGGACGAGCACGACCGTGGCCATGAGCACCGAGCCGGCCACCAGGTACTGGTCGCGCGCCAGGATGGCCTCGTAGGTGATGCGCCCCAGTCCCGGCCAGGCGAAGACGATCTCGGCGACCAGCGAGCCCGAGAGCAGCGAGCCGAGCGTGTAGCCGAACAGCGTGATCATCGGGTTCAGGGCGTTCCGCAGGGCGTGCTTCATCACCACGGTGCGCTCGTCGAGGCCCTTCGCCCGCGCCGTGGTCACGTAGTCCAACCCGAGGACGTCGAGCAGGCTGGCGCGCATCTGCCGCATCCTGCCCGCCAGCGGCACCAGCGCCACCACCAGGCTGGGCAGCACCAGGTGCCAGGCCACGTCGCGCACGCGAGCCAGCGCACCCAGGCTCTCCCAGTCCAGCGAGCGCATGCCCCCCACCGGGAACCAGCCGGTCCGTGCGGCCAGCATCAGCAGCAGCAGGCCCGAGACCACCTCCGGCACCGCCAGCCCCGCAAAGGCCAGCGTGGACAGCGCGCGGTCGGCGAACCGTCCGCGGCGCGCCGCCGCCCACGCCCCCAGCGGAACGGCCAGCCCCCAGGCGACCAGCGCCGCGGCGAGCGCAAGCAGCAGCGTGTTCAGCACCCCGCCGCGCAGGACCTCCACCACCGCGCGGTGGTGCGAGAAGGACTCCCCGAGGTCGAGGTGCAGGACGAGGTTCCGCAGGTAGAGCGCCAGTTGCACCGGCCACGGCCGGTCGAGGCCGAAGCGGTGGCGCATCGCCTCGAGCGTCGCCGGTGGTACCTGCGGGTCGGCGGCGATCGTCGTGACGTAGTCGCCCGGAGCGGCCTGCAGCAGGACGAAGGTGAGCACCACCACGGCCAGCAGCAGCGGGATCAACTGGAGGAGCCGCCGCAGGACGTAGGTGCGCATACTCGCGCCGCGGGCCTAGCGCCCCGCGGGCCGGCTCCCCGGCCGCACGAAGACCGTCTCGATGTTCCAGAGCACCCGGTGCGGCAGCAGACTGGGAGCCAGGTTGCCGAACCGGTCGCGTACCGGCAGCTCCACCTTCATCACCGGCAGCCAGATCAGCCAGCACTCCCGGTTGATGAGCCGGTCCATCTGCGAGCACAGCTCGCGGCGCTTCGACACCGGCCCCGGCAGCAACAGCCGGCCGAAGAGCGAGTCCATCCGCGCCTCGGCGGTGGTCGCCGGGCGGTCCTGGCGCACGTTCCAGAAGTGCGAAGCCCCGCTGGAACGGTAGAAGTTCCCGCACATCGCCGGGTCCGGCGGCACGGCACCGCCCAGCCCCGCGAGGATCGCGTCGTAGTCGAAGTCCTCGCGCAGGTTCACGATCAGCGTGTTGTACTCCACGGCCACCACCCGGCACTCGATGCCGATCCGCGCCAGGTCGTCACGGACGAACTCCGCCATGCGCACCCGCACCGAGCCCGCGTTGGTCTTGACGGTGAAGCGGACCGGGTGCCCCTTCGGATCCTCGATCACGCCGTCGCCGTTGCGGTCACGGAAGCCGATGCGCGCCAGCAGCCGGCGCGCCCCCGCCGGGTCGTAGCCGGGCGCGGTGACGCCCGGGTCGTGGAACGGCCCGTAGCCCGGCGTCATGATGGACCAGGACTCGAGGCCCTGGCCGAAGTAGACGCTGCGGATCATCGCCTGCCGGTCCACCGCCATCGAGACGGCGCGACGGAACTCGCGGTTCGCGAACCAGGAGTAGTGGACGGCGTCGGCGCAGGGCGTTCCCACCGAGCGCCGCCCGCCGGGACGCCTCACCGTGTTCAGGTTGAACCAGAGGAAGTTGCTGGTCAGCGAGGCCCCCAGCGCGTAGACGCGGTAGCCGCCCGCGGCCTGCCCGCGCTCCAGCCATCCGAAGTCCTCGGCCTTCACGTTGTCGAACGCATCGAGCTCGCCCGTGCGGAACTTGAGCGAGCAGGTGTTCTGATCCGGCACCACGAGGAACACCAGCTCGTCCAGGTACGGCAGCCGCCGTCCGCGGGCGTCCACGCCGAACCAGTACGGGTTGCGGGTCAGCACCGTCTTCTCGTGCGGCACGTACTGCTGGAGCCGCCACGGCCCGCTCGTGACCAGGCTCTCCGGCGGCGTGCCCACGCCATAGCACGAGGCGAAGCGTCCCGCCCGCCAGGCCGGCTCCAGCACGTGGCGCGGCAGGATCCGCAGCGCGCTCACCGCATCCACCAGCAGGGCGTGCGGGCGCGCCAGGCGCATCACCACCGTGTACGAATCCGGGGCGGAGACGCGAATGCGCCGACCGTCCGGACTCAACAGCTCGAGGATGGGCAGGTGCAGCGTGGTGTCGCAGGCCGCCGCGAAGCTGAATAGCACGTCCGCCGAGGTGATCGGGTGGCCGTCCGAGAAGCGTGCCCCCCGCCGCAGGTGCCACGTCCAGGTCAGGCCGTCGCGGCTCGTTTCCCAGCTCCGCGCCAGCGAC
>CAYNPF010000336.1:0-2937 GCA_964398895.1 uncultured bacterium | reverse complement strand
ACCACGTCCACGCCCAGCGCCTTCCACGGCAGCTTGGCCGGCTCCTTCTCGCTCAGCACCTGGATGCGCTTGCCGGCCACCTCGAGGTGGCCGTCCACCGCCTTGCCCGCCTTCGGCCACACGCCGTGCACGGAGTCGTACTTGAGCAGGTGCGCCAGCGTCGGCGCGTCGGTGATGTCGTTGACGGCGACGAACTCGAGGGGAACGCCGCGGTCCACCGCGGCCCGGATGACGAGACGACCGATGCGCCCGAAGCCACTGATCCCAACCTTGAGTGCCATGGGAGTTCTCTCTCTCTCGTTGTGTCCCGGGTCGGATCCCGGGGGCTCGCAGGGACGGCCGACGCCGCCCGGCGTCAACCGAAGAAGACCCGCGCCGTCTCGAACAGCTCGCCGGGAACGGGACGCGGGCCCTGTCGTACCACGGCCAGGTCCACGGACGTGATCTGCCCGCCCTTCAGGCTGACCATGCGTCCGAACTGCTGCTTCGCCGCCAGGTCCACGGCCGCCACGCCCATGCGCGAGCCCAGCAGCCGATCGAACGGGGTCGGCGTGCCGCCCCGCTGCACGAACCCCAGCGTCACCGTGCGCGTCTCGGTCTTGAGCCGCGCCTCGATCTCGTGCGCCAGGAGCTCGCCCACGCCCCCGTAGCGCGGCCGCCCGAACGGGTCGAGTTGCTCGGGGACCTCGAGCGTCCGGCCGTCGGGATCGGGCAGGAACTTCGCGCCCTCGGCGACCACGACGATGCTGAAGTAGCGTCCGCGCGCCTGGCGGTGGCGGATGAAGTTGCAGACGTCCTGCACGCTGGTGGGATGCTCGGGCGCCACGATCACGTCGGCGCCGCCGGCCAGCCCGCCGCACACGGCGATCCAGCCCGTGCTGCGCCCCATCACCTCCAGCACGATGACGCGGTCGTGGGACTCGGCCGTGGTGTGGAGCGCGTCCACCGCGTCCACCACGTGGCCGAGGGCGGTGTCGAAGCCAAAGGCGAAGTCGGTCTCCGGCACGTCGTTGTCAATCGTCTTCGGGATCCCGATGATCGGGACTCCCTCCTCCCACAGTCGCCCGGCCGCCGAGAGCGTGCCATCTCCGCCGCAGACGAGCAGGCCATCCAGCTCATGCAGGGCCAGCGCGTCCTTGACCGCCTGCACGCCGCCGTCGTGGCGCACCGGATCGGTGCGCGAGGTGCCCAGTATCGTGCCTCCCCGCGGTAGGATGCCCCGCACGGCCACCAGGTCGAGGTCGCGGATGCGGGATTCGAAGACCCCCTTCCAGCCGTCCTCGAAGCCCAACATCTGGCCCTGGTAGGTGCGCACCATGCGTACCACCGCCGCCCGGATCACGGCGTTCAGTCCCGGGCAATCACCACCACCGGTCAGGATTCCCAGACGCACGCAGAAGCTCCCGGCCCGTCAGGGCTCGTCCTCAGGGGAAGGGCTGTAGGGGAACGGCCAGACTATGCCCGATGCCCCGGGGTGGGTCAAGAAGCCCGGGCGGGCGCTCCCGGCCGGTTTCGGGCGGGCCCGGATCGCTCCCTACTCGGTCGTGTAGCGCAGCCGGTAGTCGCCGGTTCCGAACTGGTCCACGAACAGGAAGAGGATCCGCTGCTTGCGGTCCCGTCCCTGCACCTCGGGGGCCGCGTACGGTGGCGGCGGGATCGGCGCCTCGTAGATCCAGAGCTCGAAGGGACGCGAGTCGGCCCCCGGACCCTTGATCAGGATCT
Source organism: uncultured bacterium (assembly GCA_964398895.1). Taxonomy (GTDB): domain Bacteria; phylum Eisenbacteria; class RBG-16-71-46; order RBG-16-71-46; family RBG-16-71-46; genus JANXPZ01. Next base: position 1,215 of record CAYNPF010000336.1, on the reverse strand, counting down.
CGCCCATGGCCCGTTCCTCGTTGGCGGCCAGCTCCTGGACGAGTTCCCCGACCGTCTCGCCCCCCGCCGGGATCACCTGGTGCACGACCTCGCTCGGCTCGCCGTAGCGGATGTAGACCCGTCCCATGTCGGAGAACATGCCCTTGCCGAGCCCGCGCCGCGAGTAGAGCTGGTTGGCCCGCTCGGCGCGGCTCAGGAACGTCGCCCGGGCCTCGTTGTCCCCGGTCCCCGGGGACGGATCGCGGCGGCGCCAGAAGTCCTCCAGCACGCGCTCCTGCTCGCCGGGCGGGAGGTTCGCGAAAGTCTCCTCCTCGTCCGCCTCGAACAGGAAGTGGGCCTCGTCCTCGACGTCGCGGGGATTGCGCAGCCACGACTCCACCCGCCACGCGACGCTGAAGCCGGAGCGGCGGACCATGGGCGCCGCGTCCCCCTCCTGCCAGGCCCGCAGTTCCAGCTCGTAGGCCCCGGCCGGCTCGGTCGAGAGATCGGCGGCGACCAGGCCGAACAGCTCGCGCGCCGCCGCGCCGGTGCTCTCGCGCTCGGCCACCACGCGACCGGCGGCGTCCAGCACCCGGGCCCGCCAGTGCCAGGGCCGTTCCGCCGGGGAGAGCGCCGCGAAGGCCGCCCGCAGCTCCGGCTCGTAGAGACCGTAGAGCCGCTCGGGATTGGGCACGACCGTGAATCCACCGCGCGTGAACGAGGTGGCGCGGCCGCCGGGCCGGGAGGCCCAGACGAACTCGGGATCCGACAATGAGCGCCCGCCCTCGGGCGCGGCGATGCGCACCTCCCCGTCCAGCCGGCTGGATTCCGGCACTCGCCGGCCGGTGTAGGCCAGACCGGACTTCTGCGAGAGCAGGTCCTCGATCCGCACCGCGAGCCGGAGCCGGCCGGGCCGGGCCGGGAAGCGCAGCGCCACCACCCGGCCCATGCCGTGCGCGGAATCGGCGGGCTCGATCGCGAACTCCTCCGCCGTCGTCTGCTCCTGTCCCCCGCCGTAGGCGCCCCGCACACTCGCCGACACCCGCAGGCGTCCCGATCCCAGGCTGTCGCGCTCGAGCGTCGCCAGCGTGCCGGGCGGCACGCGGACGTACACGTCGAGCGTCGTGCCGTCTGAGTCGGGAAAGGCCGCGGCATCCACGGTGGCGCCGACGCGACCGCCCACCCGCCACGGCAGCGAGCCCGCCGGCGGATCGGCCGCCGCCGGGACGGCCAGCA
>CAYNPF010000335.1:0-2948 GCA_964398895.1 uncultured bacterium | reverse complement strand
CCCGTGACCCGCGAGCGGCTACCCTGCTCGCTTTCGCCCGCGATCCATGCGGGCGCGACCCGCCCCCGCGGAGTCACGTTCATGACCCGCTACGCGCTGGCGCACCTGACCGACTCGGCGTTGCTCCACGATCTCAAGTCGCTCGTCTCCCAGGACCGTGCCACCACGGCGATGCTCGTCGCACATCTCGGCGAGGTGGATGCCCGGCGGCTGTACGCGCCCGCGGGCTACCCGTCGCTGTTCGCCTGGTGCATCGGGGAGTTGCACTTCTCCGAGGAGGCCACGTGCCGGCGGATCCGGGCCGCACGCGTCGCCCGCCAGTACCCGACGGTCTTCGACATGCTCGCCGACGGGCGCCTGCACCTGACGGCGGTGGACCTGCTCGCGCCGCATCTGACGGACGAGAACGCGCGGGAACTGCTCTCGGCCGCCACGCACAAGAGCCGAGCAGGCATCGAGAGGTTGCTCGCCGAGCGGTTTCCTCGGCCCGATCTGCCGACGTTGATCGCCCCGCTGGCGCCATCGAGTTACGGCGATCAACTCTCCCCGGGGAGAGTGATTTTCACCGGTTCTGAACACGCCTGCCCCGCGACGGGCGAGTTGGAGATGAGCAGTCACGTGATGGCCGGTCCGGAGTCCGCGGGTTCTGCCGCCGGCACCGCACCGGCCAATTCCTTCCCGTCGCCAGCGACGGTGATGCACAAGGTCGCCCCGCTCGCGCCCGAGCGCTACGCCGTCCAGTTCACCGTGGACCAGGCGACCCGCGACGACCTGGCCTACGCGCAGGCGCTGCTCGGGCACGTCGTGCCCAACGGCGACGTGGCCGAGGTCTTCGCCCGGGCGCTCAAGGCCCTCATCGCGAAGCTCGAACAGCAGAAGTTCGCGCAGACCGACCGGCCACGGCGCTGCCACGCGAGCGACAACGCCCGTCACGTCCCCGCCGACGTCAAGCGCGCCGTCTGGGAGCGCGACGGCGGCCGCTGCACCTTCGTGGGGGAGAACGGGCATCGGTGCGAGTCGCGCACCAGGCTCGAGTTCGATCACGTCGAGCCCGTGGCGCAGGGTGGCCACGCCACCGTGGCCGGGCTCCGACTTCGCTGTCGCGCCCACAACCAGTACGAGGCCGAGCGTGCCTTCGGTCGGGACTTCATGAACGCGAAACGGGGCCGGGATGCGCGGCCCGAGCTGCCCGAGCACGCGTTGGAGGTCATTCCGTGGTTGCGGCACCTCGGGATGAGGCCCGAGGAGGCGCGTCGCTACGCCGCCTGCTGCTCGGACATGCCCGAAGCCACGCTCGAGGATCGCCTGCGGCACGCGCTTAGATGCTCGGCCAGATCCTCGCCCCAGCGGGTGGCGTGATGGGGGCGCCCGGACGACCCGGGCGCGGCGTGGCGCCCTCGCCGGTGCCCCGGATCGCCTGCGCCGGAAGATGGGGATTGCCCCGCGCCGCATCGCCCCCTAGACTGCGCGCGCTTCGCTCGACGCCCGGCCGCTGGGAACCACCTCGGAGAACCCCATGAGCGTCCTCCTCGCCGTCTCCCCCCTGATACTGATCTTTCTCCTCATGACCGTCGGGCGGCGCACCGCCGACGTCTCCGGCCTGATCGGCTGGATCTTCACCGTCCTGCTCGCCGCCACGTACTTCCACACCTCGTGGACGGTCATCCTGCTCGCCTCGCTGGCCGGGGTGGTGGCCAGCTTCCCCGTCAGCCTGATGGTCGTGACCTCGATCTTCCAGGTCAACGTCATGGAGGAGGCCGGGGCCCTGCGGCGGCTGGTGGTGTTCATGAAGACGCTGGCCCGCGACAGCCGCGCCGCGCAGGTCATGCTCATCAACGTCGGCGTCGGCACGGTGCTGGCGGCGCTCGGCGCCACACCGGTCTCGATCCTGCCGCCGATCATGCTCTCGCTCGGCTACGGCGCCTTCGTCGCCATCGCCCTGCCGGCGATCGGCTACGACGCGCTGTGCACCTACGCGCTGCTGGGCGTGCCGGTGGTGGTGTTCGCCGACGTGGCCAAGGGCATCACCGGGCAGGACTTCACGCCGGCGCAGGTCGGGATGTACTTCGCCCAGTACATGCCGGTGGTCACCTCGCTGATCGCGCTGTCCATGCTGTGGCTGGTGGGTGGCTGGGCCGAGATCCGGCGCGGCTGGCTGGCGGCGCTGCTCACCGGTCTGACCGCCGGAGCGATCGCCATCGGCATGAACCGCGCCGGGCTGCCGTCGCTCACCGGCGTGGTGGCGGGCGCGGGGGTCGTGCTGATGATGCTGGTCTACGTGCGCCTGCGCGGGCACCGGCTGGTGGACCGGTCCGTGCTGGGGGAGGACGACCACCGCGTCGAGGCTGGCATGGGGCTGGCGCGGGCGGCACTGCCATGGATCCTGCTGGTGGTGTTCAGCGCCCTCACCAACTACGCGGGCTTCGGGCTCTACGACGTGCTCTTCAAGAAGCTGGCGATGCCGCTGGAGATCGTGCCGGGCAAGCCGGAGCGGCTGCGGCTGCTGTGGCAGGCCTACACCTGGGTGCTGATCGCGACGCTGGTGGCGATCCCGTTCTACCGCATGGGGGCGGCGCGGCTGGCGGCCGCGGGTCGCAAGACGCTGCGCCGCGCGCCGCGGCCGGCCTTCGCGGCGGCGATCTACTTCGCCATCGCCTTCGTGCTCAACCACAGCGGCAAGGCGCCGGCGCTGCTCGCGGGCAAGGCCGGCTGGGCGATGGGCCCGGCGGGGCGGAACATGGTGAAGGTCGTGGCCGACGCGTGCGCGGGCCTGTTCGGCCAGGCCTACGCGGGCGTGGCGGCGTTCCTCGGCCTGCTGGGCGGCTTCATCAGCGGCAGCGAGGCGAGCGCCATCGCCATGCTCTCGAAGCTGCACTTCGACACCATGGCGCAGGTCTTCCCGGGCGCGGAGCCGGAGCAGATCGACGAGATCCGCACGCAGCTTGCGA
>CAYNPF010000334.1:0-2955 GCA_964398895.1 uncultured bacterium | reverse complement strand
TGGGAGCGCATGAGCGGGCCGACCCGCGGCGCGGTGATGGGCGGGCTGGTCCACCAGGGCCTGGCGAAGACGCCCGACGAGGCGGCGGCGATGGCGGCGGCGGGGAAGGTGACGTTCGAGCCCTGCCACCACCACGCCACCGTCGGCCCGATGGCCGGCATCGTCACCGCCGCGATGCCGGTGTGGATCCTCGAGAACACCACCTTCGGCAACCGCGCCTACGGCACGCTCAACGAGGGTCTCGGCAAGGTGCTGCGCTACGGCGCCTACGACGACGAGGTGCTGACCCGCCTGCGCTGGATGGAGAAGACGCTGGCGCCGGCGCTGGCACGGGCGCTGGCGGCGCACGGGCCGCTCGACGTGCGCAGCCTGATCGCGCAGGCGCTGCAGATGGGCGACGAGGTGCACAACCGCAACCGCGCCGCCACCTCGCTGCTGATCCGGGCGCTGGCGCCGCACCTGGTGCGCACCGGCGCGAACGCCGACGAGACCGCGGCGGTGCTGCGCTTCCTCGACGGGAACGACCACTTCTTCCTCAACCTCTCGATGGCGGCGGCGAAGTGCTCGCTCGAGCCGGCGGCTGGCATCCCCGGCTCGAGCATGATCAGCATCATGGCCCGCAACGGCACCGACTTCGGCGTGCAGGTGGCGGCGCTGCCGGGCCGCTGGTTCACCGCGCCGGCGCCGATGGTGGAGGGGCTCTACCTGCCCGGCTTCACCGCGGCCGACGCGGCGCCCGACATCGGCGACTCGGTGATCACCGAGACCGCCGGGCTGGGCGGCATGGCGATGGCGGCGGCGCCGGCCATCGTGCAGTTCGTCGGCGGCACCGCCGCGCAGGCGCTGGGTTTCACCCGCCGCATGTACGACATCACCCTGGCCGAGCACCCGGTCTACAGGATCCCGGCGCTCGACTTCCGTGGCACCGCGACCGGCATTGACCTGCTCAAGGTGGTCGAGAGCGGCGTGGTGCCGATCGTCAACACCGGCATCGCGCACAAGCAGCCCGGCATCGGCATGGTCGGCGCCGGTCTGGTGAAGCCGCCGTTCGCCTGCTTCCGTGACGCGCTGCTCGCATTCGCCGAGTCGTTGGGCCCGCAGGGCAACTGACGCACTCCAGGAGGGAAGCATGAAAGTCCTCGACCTCACCGTCCCGCTCGGTATCGGCACCCCCGCGTGGCCGACCTACGAGCCGCTGCAGATGAAGTACTTCAAGCGCCTGGCGCCCAACGGCGCCAACGGCCAGTTGCTCACCCACTCGAACCACCTCGGCACCCACCTCGACGGCGAGATCCACTTCTACACGCCGGGCAAGGACATCGCCTCGCTCGACATGGACTACCTCGTGCACGACGCGGCGGTGGTGGACCTGTCGGATTGCTGCGGCGCCTACGACGTCTACACCTCGAAGATGGTCGAGGAGCGCGTCGAGGTCCGCCCCGGCGACATCCTCATCGTCCACACCGGCTTCCATCACTACGGCTGGGACCAGCCCACCGCCGACGAGATCTCCTACATGGTGAAGCACCCCGGTCCCGACCGGGAGTTCGCGGTGTGGGCGAAGAAGAAGAAGCTGCGCTGGATCGGCGTGGACTGCGGCAGCGCCGACCACCCGATGAACACGATCATCCGCGACTGGATGCCGCGCCAGGCCCGCCAGGCCGACGCGCACTTCCGCGCCAAGTACGGCAAGTCGCTGGCCGAGTTCTTCGACGACAGCAAGTACCAGCTCATGCACCTGGAGATGTTCAACAAGGGCATCGTCCACGCCGAGTGCCTGGGCGGCGACATTGACCTGCTGCTCAACCAGCGGGTGCAGATCGGTTGCTTCCCCTGGCGGTTCGTGGACGGCGAGTCCTCGATCGCGCGCATCGTTGCGTTCGTGGACGACCGGCGCTACGAGCAGCTCATGAAGCTCAAGGCGAAGTTCCGCAAGACGAAGTTCGGGGACATCGCCGGCGCCTACGCGCCCGAGCTGCACGGGCGCAAGGGCGGCCGGGTCCGCACCGCGAAGCGGCGCGGCCGGTAGCCGTGCGCGCGCGCCGCGCCGGCGCGCTCGCCGCCGCGGCCCTGGGCGGGGAGCGGCGCGGTCGCGTCGCCTCGATTCACGAGCGGGCCATCGTCCTGCTGCTGGACGACGGCCCGCTCGTCGCTTTGCTGCCCGCCGGCGCGCCGCTGCATCCCTGGGCGCTCGAGCTGGACGGGCCGATCCCGCGCGGCCCCGCCGAGGGCGAGGCGGTCCGCGTCGCGGGGGGGGAGATCGCGTTCGCCGCGTCGCGCGTGGAGTTGGCCGGCATGGCGATCGCCGAATTGCGGTTGACCGCGCGGCGGTGCGACCCCGATCCGGCGGCGGTGCGCGCGCTGGCCGCGTGCCTGCCGGCCGCCGCGACGACGGGGCCCTTCGCCTCGGCGTTGGCTGCGGCGCTGGCGGCGTATCGGGACTGCGGCGATCCGGCCGTGCTCGCGGTGCTGGTCGGGGTGGGCGAGGGGCTGACACCCTCGGGCGACGACGTCATCGTCGGTGCCCTGGCCGCGCTCGAGCTGCTCGGCGACGACGCGGGGCACGCGCGCCTCGGTGCCGCGCTGGCCGGCGGCTCGGTGCGCACGACGAAGCTGGCGGCGCAGATGATCGAGGCGGCGCTGGCCGGCCGCCACGCCGAGCCGGTGCGGGAGCTGCTCGAGGCGCTGGCTGCCACGCCGCCCGCGCCCGCGCGGCTCGCCGCGGCGACCGACGCGCTGCTCGCCGTCGGTCACCGCTCGGGCGCCGACACCCTGCGCGGCATCGTCGCGGTGTTGTCGAAGGGGGCCCAGGGGCACTGAGATTCCCCTTGCCTTCTCCCCCCCCCCTATATGTATCGTCTTGTGCTGGAAGCGGGTGCGGCCCTTGCCGCAATCCGCCCCGTCCACGCATGGGAACCCCCTCGGCCGCCGCGTGGTGTTCCTCTCGCCGCTGCC
>CAYNPF010000333.1:0-2957 GCA_964398895.1 uncultured bacterium | reverse complement strand
GACCCCGGACGGGACGGTGAGCCGACCGGGCCTCTTCCACGGCTACAGCTTCGACACGATGTCCACGCGGCACGGCCTGGCCGATCCGACCATCCCGCTCAGCGTGCTGGGCCAGTACCGGCACGTCATCTGGATGGTGGACCAGACGGGCTCGTACTTCGAGACGTCGCCCACCTCGGCGCTCGCGCCGATGACCGCGCTCAACTACATGTCGAAGCGCAACCGCCAGAACACACTGGCAACCTGGGTCAGCCAGGGAGGGTCGCTGTGGGCGCTGGGCGGCGGCTTCGGCAACGCCACCAACGCCGCGTGGAACCAGACGGCCAACGACCTGAACGGCGTGCGGACCTACACGAGCCTGGTGACTCCCACGGCCCCGACGGCCGACCTGGTGCCGGGCCGGTTCATGTACGAACTGACCCACTGGCGTTCGGAATTCCGGGTCTTCGAGGGCTTCATCCGGTTCGCCCGGACCGATCAGGCCGATCCGACATCGGCCGCCGCCGGCGCCTGGCCGGGCGTTCCGCTGCGCCAGGCGAACTACTACGAACTGCCGGTGGCGTTGCAGGCACGCAATCCGGTGACGGACCCGATCTCGCTGTGGCCGTACCGAACCCCCTCGGGCTACTACATCAACGACGCGACCTACAGCAGCGCGGGCATCCAGCTCGAGTTCCTCTCCCTGGCCAATCACATCAACGAGGCAACACCGGGCGTACCCGGCGGGTCGGCGGCGCTGGACACGCTCTACCTGGCCTACGCCCCGGCCTACGAGCGGGAGATGCTGCAGGCCGGCCAGGGCGTAAACGTCATGATGACCTGCTACCACGGCGGCGAGAACGGACCCGTGCTCTTCCAGGGCACCAACATCTGGCATTACCGCGCCACGCAGTGCCAGCAACTCGTGGATGTCGTGCTGCGGGACCTCTGGGGCCTGTCGAAGAGCTCAGGACTGGCGACGCGACGAACGACCGCGCGTCACCGCTGAGCCGCGGCGCCCGCCGGCGCCGACGGCCACGGGGGCGGCCGGACATCCGGCCGCCCCCGCGCGCGTCGTGGCTCCCTATTCGCCGAGCTTCTCGACCAGCCGGTCCAGCAGCACCGCGGGGAACACGCCGCCCGCCTCGAGCGCCGGCCGCTGCGTCCGCAGCGCCTCGGCCACCTCGGGGAAGCGTGTCGGCACCGGGACCGCGCTCGCCGAGCCCCGCTTGAGCGCCGTCACCGAGGTGCGCTCGAGCAACGCCGGCAGATCCTCCGCCCCCTTCGCCTCGATCATGGCCTGCGCCACGCCCGCCAGCAGCAGGTGCGGGTGGGCCGAGCCGTCGGGCAGCCGGAACTCGATGGTGGGCGGCGACACCTCGCGACCCTCCGGCGTGCGGGCGACGATCGGCAGCCGCACCAGCGCGCTGCGGTCGAACTCGCCCCAGACGATGGCGTTGGGCGCCTCCCGGGCCTGGGTGAGCCGGATCAGCGACCCCTCGGTGCGGTTGCCGAACGCCATGAGCGCCGCACCCATCCGCACCAGGCCGCCGATCAGCCACTGCGCGGGCGGGCTCAGGACTCCGCCGTCATCACGCACGGCGAGATGCCCGCCGCCCCGCACCGGCGAGAAGTGGAAGTGGAGCCCCGTGCCCGCATGGCCGCGCCGCAGGATCGGGTCGAAGCTGCAGCGCATGCCCGAGCGGTGCGCCAGGTTGCGCAGCACCCACTGGGTGAGCACGACCGCGTCGGCCGCGTTGGGCAACGGCGCCAGCCCCAGCTCGATCTCGTGCTGCTCCCAGATGACGCCGTCGGCCTTGCCGGCGGGCACGTAGCCGACCTCGCTGTGCCCGTACTTCACCGGCACGCCGATCGCGGCCAGCATCGCCATGGCCTCGCGGCGCAGGGTCTCACCGAAGGCGAAGGGGGACGTGGCGTGGTAGCCACGGTCGCTGGCGCCGTAGACGTCCTCCTCGCCCGCACGCCGGCCGAGGAAGTACTCGACTTCGCCGAGCGCCTGCAGTTCGAGGCCGGTTTCGCGGGTCAGCCGCGCGTCGGCCCGGCGCACGATGGCGTCCGGCGACTGCGGCAGCGGCGAGCCGTTGCGGCCGGCGTGGCTGCACAGCAGCACCAGCGTGGGCTGGGTGGCGAAGGGATCGAAGAACGCGGTCTCGGGACGCGGTCGCAGCAGGATGTCGGAGGCCCCCACCTCGAGGCCATAGCCGGCGAACAGGCTCGAGCCGTCGGCCCGCTCGCCGCCGGCCACGATGTCCTGCAGGTGCCGATGATCGCGCGGCACGAAGTCGAGCGCCTTGAGCCAGCCGTCGCCACCCACGTGCATGAGGCTCACCAGCCGCACCCCGCGGGCCTCGGCCTGCGCCACCAGGTCGTCCACGGTCCAGGTGGCGGCCGGGCGACCGATGAGGCGTTCGAGCTGGCAGGCCGTCAGGTTGGTCGGCGTCGGGGCGGCGGTCTCGCGCGTGACGGGCATGGCGGTGACTCCGGGATGGCGGCGGTGGAACGAGGACGAAGAACGGGGCGCCCGAACGCGGCCCCGCCCGCGACGCGGGCGGAGGCTCGCCGGGCGCCCCGGGTCCGTGCTACTCGAGCACGTGGATGTTCTTCTTGGCGCAGATCTCCTTGAGCTGCTTCGGCCACACCGTGACGCTGACTTCGCCGAGGTGCGCCTTGCGCAGCAGGAGCATGGTGGTGCGCGACTGGCCGATGCCGCCGCCGATCGAGAGCGGGATCTGGTCGTTCAGGATCGCCTGGTGGTACGGCAGGTTGAGGAAGTCGAGCTGGCCGCTGATCTCGAGCTGCTGCCGCATGGTCTCCTTGGTGACGCGGACGCCCATCGAGGTCAACTCGTGACGGCGCTTGGTGACGTGGTTCCACACCAGGATGTCACCGTTCAGCCCGTGGAACTCCTTGCCGTTGTCGGTGACCGGCGTGCACCAGTCGTCGTAGTCGGCGGCGCG
>CAYNPF010000332.1:0-2958 GCA_964398895.1 uncultured bacterium | reverse complement strand
TCGCACGCCGGCTACATCAAGCGCCAGGAGATTGCTGCCTACCGCTCGCAGCGGCGCGGCGGCAAGGGCGTGATCGGTGCCCGCACCAAGGAAGAGGACTTCATCGAGCACCTCTTCGTCGCCAACACCCACGCCTACCTGCTCATCCTCACCGACCGCGGCCGCTGCTACTGGCTCAAGGTGCACGAGATCGAGCAGGCCGGGCGCATGGCCAAGGGGCGGCCGCTGGTGAACCACCTCGAGGGGATGGGGCGCGAGGAGCGCGTGCAGGCGGTGGTGGCGGTCAAGGAGTTCGACGACCAGCACTACCTGGTGTGCGCCACCCGCCGGGGCCTCATCAAGAAGACCGTGCTGTCCGCCTACAGCCACCCGCGCAAGGCCGGCATCAACGCCATCCTGCTCGAGGAGGGCGATGGACTGATCGAGACCATCCTCACCGACGGCACCCAGGACATCATCCTCGCCAAGAAGAAGGGCCTGGCCATCCGCTTCCACGAGAACGAGGTCCGCGCCATGGGCCGCACCGCCCGCGGCGTCAAGGCCGTGGTGCTCGACGACGACGAGGACGAGGTCGTCAGCATGGTCGGCGTGCGCCGGCAGGCCACGCTGCTTGCGGTCACCGAGCACGGCTTCGGCAAGCGCAGCGAGATCTCCGAGTACCGCGTCTCGCACCGCGGCGGCAAGGGCATCATCACCATCAAGACCACCGAGCGGAACGGCTTCGTCGTGGCCGTCAAGGAGGTCGTGGACGGCGACGAGCTGATGATCATCACCCGCTCGGGGCAGCTCATCCGCATGCCGGTGGGGGGCATCTCGGTGATCGGCCGCAACACCCAGGGCGTGACGCTGGTGAACCTGACCCCGACCGAGGGCGAGCTGCTGCCCGACGTGGTGGCGGGGGTCACGCGGGTGGTGAGCGAGGACGAGGAGGCCGGCAACGGCAACGGCGGCGGCAATGGGGACGCCGGGGCCGCGACCGAGGGGGCGGACGCCGACGCCGAATAGCATGTCGCGCGCGAGCCGCGCGACGGGGAGAGGACCATCGGCCTGGGCCGGTCCGGCCGCGATGGTCCTCGCCACCCTGCTGTGGGGCGCGACCTTCGTCGTCATCCGCGACAGCCTCCACGCCGTTGCGCCGCTCGAGTTGGTCGGCGGCCGCTTCGCGATGGCCAGCGTCGTGCTCGTGCTCCTGGCGCTGCCCCGTCGGCGGCGGCTGACCCGGGCGACCGTGGTCGGCGGCGCGCTCGCCGGGTTCTGCTTCGCCGGTGGCTTCCTCGCCCAGGCGATCGGGCTGACGGCCACCAGTGCGGGCAGTTCGGCGTTCCTCACCTGCGCCGGCACGCTGTTCGCGGCCTTCTTCGCGTGGCCCCTGCTCGGCCAGCGTCCCCCGGCGGTGCTGCTGCAGGGACTGGCCACCGCCCTAGTCGGCTCGGCGCTGCTGTCGTTCGGGGCGGCCGGCGGCGGCGCGCGCCCCGGTCCCGGCGAGCTGTGGACGCTCGTGGGGGCGGTGATCTTCGGGCTGCAGATCGTCGTGCTGGCGCGCTTCGCGCCGGAGGCGGACGGGATCCTGCTGGGCGCGGTGCAGGCGTTGACCGCGACGGCGGTGCTGTTGCCCTTCACGCACGGCGGCGCCGCGATGTTCGGCGCCCTCGGCGGCGCCGACCGCTGGCGTCTCGCCTACCTCGTGCTGGCGGGCAGCGTGGTCGCGCCGCTCCTGCAGATCGTCGCCCAGCGCCGGCTCTCCGCCGGGCGGGTGGCGCTGCTCTTCGCGCTCGAGCCGGTGTTCGCGCTCGGCTTCGCCATCCTCCTCGGCGGTGAGGGCTTCGCGCCGCGCTGGTGGCTGGGCGCGGCGCTCATCCTCACCGGCGTGATCCGCGTGGAGTGGCGGGCCGCGCGCCCGGTGTCGGCCTGAGCGTCTCGTCGAGCCAGGCGAGGAAGCGGCGCGCCAGCGCCGGCTCGTCGCGGAACTGCGCCAGGCCCGAGCCGGACATGTGCGACTCGACGATCCGCGAGGCGCCGCGGTTCCCGGCATCGTAGAGCATCTCGGCGACGGAGAGCGCGGGATAGAGATCGTCGGCGGCGATCTGGTAGAAGACCGGCAGCCGCAGCCGCGCGATGCGGGCGCGCGCCTCGCCGCGATCCACCAGGGCGGGGGCCGGGCTCACCAGCAACAGGGCCTTCACGCGCGGCTCCAGGGTGGCGGCCTCGATGGCCGCGGCGGCGCCGGAGCCCACACCGACGACGAGGAGGCGGGTGGTGTCCACCCGGGCCACCGAGCGCGCCCAGCGCGCGGCGTCCACCACGTCGTGGGCGACACGGTCCTGCAGGAAGGTCTCGCGGGCGAACCAGGCCTCGGGGGAGGGGCACGAGGCCCCGACCGAGAAGCCGCTGCCGCGCGGGTAGAGCAGCAGCGTGGTGACGCCGTGCGCGTGGAGCGCGACCGTCAGGCTGTCGGCGGCCCCCAGCGAATCCGGCGACGCCAGCAGCACCACGGCGAGCAGCGGCGGGCGGCGCGACGGCGCCTCGGCGGCGCGCACCAGCAGGCCGCCGAGGGAGAAGCCATCGGAGGCGGTCAACGTCACCAGTTGCCCGCCCATCTCCCCGGCCACCGCCATGGCGCGACGGTCCGCCAGGCCGACGCGGCGCCGCATCTCCTGCTGGAGGCGCTCGGTCTGCGAGAGCATGCCGCCGACCCGATCGAGCAGGCCGACGATCTCGTCGTCGGTGCCGCGGCTGCGCACCGCCTCGGGCAGCAGCAGGTCGGCCGCGTGCCGCAGGTCGCCGCCCTCGATGGCGATCCGCGCCATGCGGTAGCGCCACTCCGGCTGGCTGGCCAACTGCCGGGCGATGCGCGTGAGCAGGACGCGGGCGGTGTCGGTCCGCCCGAGCAGGAATTGGCCCCAGGCCACCCGGCCCTGGATCTGCACCGAGGCGGGGACCCCGTACTGGCTGGACAGG
>CAYNPF010000331.1:0-2974 GCA_964398895.1 uncultured bacterium | reverse complement strand
GTCTTGGGGAACTCCTGCCGGCGGACGACGACGCGCTTGACCCGCTTGTAGGGCGCCAGCATGTGGCAGCGCACCTCGACCTCGCGGCGCAGGGCCTTCTCCACGAAGGCCTCGTCGAAGGCCAGCCCCTGGCTGCGCGCCAGGTCCCCGAGCGCCTTGAAGTCCGGGAAGACGTGGGCGTGAACCTCCTCGCGCTCACCGCGGGAGTCGCGCCCGCCCATCACCACCACCTCGAGGATGTAGGGGCTGTTGCTGAGGTGGATCTCGATCTCCTCGGGGTAGATCTTCTTCCCCGCGGCGGTGGCGATCATGTTCTTCACCCGCCCGGTGATGCGCAGCCGGCCGTCGGCCAGGATGTGCCCCAGGTCCCCGGTGAAGAACCAGCCGTCGCGCAGCGCCTCGGCGGTCGCCTGCGGATGATCGTAGTAGCCCAGCATCACGCTGGGCCCGCGTACCATCACCTCGCCGTTGCCCTCGGCGTCCGGGTCGTCCACTCGGATCTCGACCCCGGGCAGCGGCAGGCCGACGTTGCCCGGCTTGCTCCGGTCGAAGGGGTTGACGGCCACCACCGGTGAGCACTCGGTGAGGCCGTAGCCCTCGAGCATGGTGATGCCGAGGTTGGTGAAGCCCCAGAAGACACCGCTGGGCAGGGCGGCGGCGCCCGAGACGAACATCCGCATCCGCCCGAGGCCCGCGCGCTCGCGCAAGGGCCGCAGCAGCCGGCCTCCCAGACGCAGGCCGAACAGCCGGCTGGCGAGCCAGGTCACCATGAGCAGCACCCGCACCAGGGTCCGGCTGGCCAGCGGCGCGTCGCCGATGCCGCGGCGGATGGCGCCGAGCAGCTTCTCGTAGAGGAGCGGCACGCCCAGCAGGATCGTCGCCTCGGCGGTGCGGAGGTCCTCGCGCAGCTCGTTCGACTTGAGGCCGCGGGCGTAGGCCACGCTGGCCCCGCCCCGCAGCGGGGCGAGGAAGCCGGCGGTGAACTCGAAGGTGTGGTGCAGCGGGAGCACGGAGAGCATGCGGTCGGCCCGCCCATAGGCCACGAACCGCATGATGCCCTCCACGTTGTGCAGCAGGTTCGAGTGCGACAGCATCACGCCCTTGGCCTGCCCCGTCGTGCCCGAGGTGAAGAGCAGGACCGCCAGGTCGTCCGGCTGGGCGCGCTCGGGCCGGGGCGCCTCGTTCGGATGGAGTTCCTGCGCCTGCGGCCAGTTGGGCAGATCCTCGCTGGCGTCCAGCGAGACCAGCTTCAGGTCCGGGGCCCGGGCCTCACGGGCGCGCTCCACGACGGGGCGGGAGCGATCACTCACCACGCACAACCGCGCCCCCGACTGGACCAGCAACTCGCCGACCTCGTGCTCCTTGAGCAGGGCGTCCAGGGGTACGACCACGGCTCCCGTCTCGACGATCGCCAGGTAGGCCAGCCCCCATTCCGGGCGGTTCTCGCTCTGGATCGCGACCCGGTCGCCCGGGCTCACCCCCTGCTGTTCCAGCAGGGCGGTGAAGGCGTGGAGCATCCGCGCAGCCTCGCGGAAACTCCATGGCTCCCAGCCCGATGGACTCCAGCGCAGAAGGAACGGGGCGTCGCCGAATTGCTGGGCCGCGAAGTCCGCGAGCTGTGGGAGAAGGCGGACCACGGGCCTGGGCGCACTACGCGTGGCCGGTTGCACGCGGCGGACCCTAGCATCGGCCTGCAAACAGGGTCAAGAACTAGTCAACGAGCGAGCCACCACGAGTCGCGACATCGCTTCGGCCGATCCCGGGCTGCAGCGATCCAGCACTTCGCCCAGGACCTGGACGAGCACGTAGAGCAGGCGCACGGGCAGTTCGGTGAGGATCCGCGTCCGTCCCCGATTGTGCCGGTTGAGCCAGGCCGTGAGGACCAGCCCGAGGTAGCCCGGGATCCTCCCCATGGGCAGGACCTCCACCGCCTCGAGTCCCGCCTCGCGCAGCAGCCGTTCGATCCCGGGACCGGTGAAGCGCCACAGGTCCGGCGAGCGCGGGTAGACCGGGATGAGCTGGATGAACTCCACGATGGCCACTCCCCCGGGCGCCAGCACGCGGCGCATCTCCGCCAGTGCCCGGGCCGGATCGGGCACCTGCTCGAGCGTGGACAGGCACAGGATGGTGTCCACGCTGCCGGAGCGGACCGGCAGGACCATCGCGTCGCCGTAGACGTCCGGGCGGGAGAAGTCGTACTCGGGCGAGCCGGGCAGATCGAGGCCGAGGTAGCGCTCGGCGTGGCCGCGGAACAGCGGCGCGAAGGCCCGCGAGCCGCAGCCGATGTCGAGCAGGGTGCCGTGGGCGTGCCGCCGCAGCCGCTCCAGGCCGCGGATCAGCTTGCGGTTCGCGAGCCAGTGGTAGCGCCACACCGACCAGCGGCCAGCGGGCAGACGGCCCTCGAATCCCGCGGCCGGGCTCATGCGATTCCCTCCCGCGCCAGCAGCAGGGCGTGAAGCCGCGCGTCGGTGAGGAACACCGCGCCGTCGCCGCACAGGCGGGCCAGCAGGTCGCGCAGCGCGGCCCGGCCGGCCGCGGACCAGGCCGCGTCCAGATGCGCGTAGTTGAGCCGGTGGGTGCTGACGATGGCCGGCCGCCCGTGGCGCCACGCCACGCGGACCATGGCGTGCACCCGGGCCGCCCCCAGCCGCGCGCGCGGCGAGGCGTCGCCGCGGGGCTCGAAGGCGATGTGCGGCGGCAGGTAGAGCCGGCCCTGGCGCAGGTCCGGCCACGGCCCCAGCGGCAGCCAGCGGGCCAGGCCGGGCCACGGCCCGTGTCCGGTCAGACCCTGCAGCACGCGCAGGTCCCAGCGCGCCAGCTCGGGATCCAGCGCGGTGTCCCAGCGGTAGTCGGGCGGGCAGAACGAGGTCGGCGGTCGGCCGAAGCGCCGCCGGAAGATGGCCACCGCGCGCTCCAGGTGGGCCACCCGCGCGGCCTGCGGCTCGCTCGCGTCGTACTCGCCGCTGGCCTCCAC
>CAYNPF010000330.1:0-2983 GCA_964398895.1 uncultured bacterium | reverse complement strand
GTGAGATGAGCGCCGCCACCAAGACCAGGGCCAACCTCACCGGCGTGCAGCGCACCGCCGTGCTGTGCGTCGCCCTCGGTCCCGAACTCTCCGCCCAGATCCTCAAGCGCCTGTCGCCCGCGGAGCTGGAGCTGGTCACCGCCGAGATCGCGGCGATGTCGGCGGTGGATGGCGAGACCGTGGACGTGGTGCTCAACGACTTCTACGAGGCGAGCAAGAGCGTCTCCTCGTCGGTCTACGGCGGCGTGGCCTACGCGAACCGCCTGCTCGAGCAGGCCGTCGGTCCGGAGATGGCCAACGACCTGGTCGGCCGCGTCAAGCCGCAGGTCGCCGAGGCCGATCTCACCCGCTTCAACAACGCCTCACCGGAGGCGCTGGCCGGCGTGCTGCGCGGCGAGCACCCCCAGACCATCGCCCTCATGCTGGCCCACCTCGGCTCGCGCCAGGCGGCCAGCGTCGCCCAGGCCCTCGGTCCCGACCTGGCCGCCGACGTGCTGTTCCGCGTGGCGCGCATGCAGAAGGTCTCGCCCGAGATGGTGGCGCTGGTGCAGACGGGGCTGGCCAGCAAGCAGGACTTCACCGCGCCGCGCGAGATGACCACCAGCGGCGGTCCGGGCGCCGTGGCCAAGGTGCTGAACCTGATGGCGGAGTCGCTCGGCAAGCAGTTGCTCGAGTCGGTGGCCGGGCTCGACGACGACATGGCGAAGCAGATCAAGTCGCTGATGTTCGTCTTCGAGGACCTGATCCTGATCGACAACAAGGGCATGCAGCGACTGCTGCGCGAGGTGGACCACGCCGAGCTCGCCCTCGCCCTCAAGGGGGCCAGCGACGAACTCAAGAAGCACATCCGCTCGGCGATGTCCGAGCGCGCCGCCGAGGCGCTCGACGAGGAACTCGAGATGATCGGCGCGGTGCGGGTGCGCGACGTCGAGGCGGCGCACGCCCGCATCATCGAGGTGGTCCGCAGCCTGGAGGAGGGGGGCGAGATCATCGTCCGCAAGGTCGGGGGCAGCGATGACTTCATCGAGTGACCCGGCCCGCTGGTCGCCGCCCGACCTCACCGGGGGCGGCCGCGCCGCCACCGCGTCCGGCCCGCCCGGGGTCACGGAGGCCGGCGCGTGGACGCCGCCGCCGCTGGCGGTGGCGCCGATGGAGCCGTCGCCCGTGGTCGAGGCCCCCGACGAGCTGGCCGAGGCCTTCGCGCGCGGTCGCGCGCAGGGGCTCGAGGAGGGCGCGGTGCGCCTGCGCCAGGAGCTGCACCCGGCGCTGCAGGCGCTCGGTCGCATCGCCGAGGTGCTGCAGGCCGAGCGCGCCAACTTCGCCGCCGTGCGCGAGCGCAACCTCCAGGCCATCGCCCTGGCGGTCGCCGGCAAGCTGGTGCAGCGCGAGGTGACCGTGGACCCGGAGCGGGTGAGCGAACTGGTGCGGCGCGGTCTCGAGCTGCTCCCGCTCGACAGCTCGCTCGAGGTGCGGTTGCACCCCGGCGACCTCGCCCTGGTCCGGCAGCTCGAGGACGGCGGGGTCGTCGAGGGGGCGGTGCGGGCGATCCAGTGGGTGGCGGACCCGGCGGTCGAACGCGGCGCGTTCGTGCTCGAGAGCCCGCAGCGCATCGTGGACGGCCGCTTCGACGTGGCGCTGCGTCACCTCTACGACCGGTTCGACCATGACTGACCCGCACGTCGGCTGGCTGGACAGCACCCTGGCGACGATCGCCGACGCGCCCCGCTTCACGGTGTGGGGGCGCGTGACGCGCGTCATCGGCCAGGTGGTCGAGGTCTCCTCGCTGCCGGTGGCGGTGGGGGAGGTCTGCCGCATCGCCCCCGACGCGCACTCGGGCATCCTCGCCCAGGTGGTCGGCTTCCACGAGCGCGGCATCCTGCTGATGCCGCTCGACGAGACGCACGGCATCCATCCCGGCGCCGTGGTCATGCCGCTGGGCCGGCCCTTCCACGCCGAGGTGGGCGAGGGGCTGGTCGGCCGCGTGCTCGACGGTCTCGGCCGACCGCTCGACGGGCGCGGGCCGATCGGTCCGACGCGGCGCCGCCCGCTGAACGCCGACCCGCCGAATCCGCTCGAGCGCTCGCGCATCCACACCCCGCTCGGCACCGGCGTGCGCTCGATCGACGGCCTGGTCACGCTCGGCCTCGGCCAGCGCATCGGCATCATGGCCGGCAGCGGCGTGGGCAAGAGCGTGCTGCTGGGCATGATCGCCCGTCACGCCACCGCGGACGTCAACGTCATTGCGCTGCTGGGCGAGCGCGGTCGCGAGGTGCGCGAGTTCATCGAGAAGGACCTCGGTCCCGAGGGGCTGCGCCGCTCGGTGGTGGTGGCGGCGACCAGCGACCAATCGGCGGTGGTGCGGGCCACCGGCGCGCTGGTGGCGACGGCGATCGCCGAGTCGTTCCGCGACGCCGGCCGCAACGTGCTGCTGATGATGGACTCGGTGACCCGCGTGGCCATGGCCTGGCGCGAGATCGGCCTGGCGGTGGGCGAACCGGCCACCACCAAGGGCTACCCGCCCTCGGTGTTCGCCGCGCTGCCGCGCCTGCTCGAGCGCGCCGGCACCGCGGTCCAGGGCAGCATCACCGGCCTGTACACCGTGCTGGTCGAGGGCGACGACTTCAACGAGCCGGTGGCCGACGCCGCCCGCTCGATCCTCGACGGTCACATCGTGCTGTCGCGCCGGCTCGCCAACACCCGGCACTTCCCGGCGGTGGACGTGCTGGAGAGCGTCAGCCGCGTGCGCAACGAGGTGATCTCCCGCGAGCACCGCGAGAGCGCCGACGCCTTCCTGCGACTCGAGGCCGCCCACCGCTCGCACGAGGACCTGATCGCGGTCGGGGCCTACAAGAGCGGGACCGATCCGCTGGTGGACGCGGCCATCGCCCTGCGGACGGAGACCGAGGGCTTCCTCTGCCAGATGGCCGACGACCACAGCGACCTGGCCGAGACCCGGGCCCGCCTGGCCCGGCTCCGGGCGGCG
>CAYNPF010000329.1:0-3002 GCA_964398895.1 uncultured bacterium | reverse complement strand
CTTCGACTACATCTGGACGGCGATGATGCAACTGCGCGACGAGCTGGCCATGCTGCGCTGGCGTTCGAACAACGCCTTCGCGGCGCCGGTGGTGGTGCGGGCGGCCTACGGCGGCTACCTGCAGGGGGGCGCGCCCTACCACAGCCAGTGCGGCGAGAGTATCTTCGCCCACTGTCCGGGCCTGCGGGTGGTCATCCCCAGCGTGGCCGCGGACGCGGCCGGGCTGCTGCGCACGGCGCTGCGCAGCGAGGACCCGGTGCTGTTCCTCGAACACAAGCACCTGTACCGGCAGCCCTACGCCAAGCAACCCTATCCCGGGCCCGACTACACGGTGCCGTTCGGGCGGGCGCGACGGGTGCGGGAGGGACGTGACGTGACGCTGGTGACCTGGGGCGCGCTGGTGCAGCGCAGCCTGCTGGCGGCGCAGGAGGCGGCGGAGGCGGGGATCGAGACCGAGATCCTCGACCTGCGCACCCTGCAGCCGCTGGACTTCGAGTCGGTGGCCCGCTCGGTGGCGAAGACCGGGCGCGCGATCGTCGCCCACGAGGACGTGCTCACCTGCGGTTTCGGCGGCGAGCTCGCGGCCCGCCTCGCCGAGCACTGCTTCGCCGACCTGGATGCGCCGGTGAAGCGGGTGGCGGCGCTGGACGTGCCGGTGGGCTACGCACCGCGCCTGGAGGACCGCATCCTGCCGCAGAAGTCGGACCTGCTCGACGCCATCCGCGAGGTGGCGGCATGGTGAACCGACGCGGGGGTCGCGACGCGGGGGAGACCAAGTTCACCGTCGGGCTCGATCTCGGGGGCACGGATCTCAAGGCCGCGCTCGTCGCCGCCGACGGATCGCTGCACGGTTTCCGCCGCCTGCCGTCGCGGGTGCGCGAGAGTGCCGAGGCGCCGCTCGAGGTCATCGCCGGTGCCGCGCTCGAGTTGCAGCGCGAGGCGGGCGGGCGGGTCGCCGCGTTCGGGCTGGGCTGCCCGGGCGTCATCGCCCCGGACAGCGGGGCCCTGGTGGGGCGCACGCCGAACCTGCCGCACTGGGACTCGCTGCCGCTGCGCGAGCGGCTCGTCGCCCGGCTCGGGGCCGACGTGGTGGTGGAGAACGACGCCAACCTGGCGGCGCTGGCCGAGCACCGCGTCGGGGCGGCGCGCGGTGCGCGGGTCTCGCTGACCATCACCGTCGGCACCGGCGTCGGCTGCGGCATCGTCGGCGAGCACGGCCTGGTGCGCGGCGCGCACGGCGGGGCGGGCGAACTCGGGCACGTGCCGCTGGACGGCCGCTACCCGTGCCGCTGCGGCGTGCCGGGCTGCGTCGAGCCCGAGTGCGGCGGCAGCGGCCTGGTGGAGCGGGCCCGCGAGGCGGGGCTGGACGTGGCCGACGCCGAGGCGGTCTTCGCTGCCCGGGCGGCCGGGGACGAGCGGGCGGCCCGGCTGATCGAGCGCATGAGCGACCGGCTGGGTGCGCTCATCGGCACCGCGGTCCAACTGCTCGATCCCGAGATCGTGGTCATCGGCGGGGGTGTGGTCAACGCCGGCGAGGCGCTGCTCGAGCCGCTGCGCGCCGCGGTCGGCCGCTACGCGATGGATCCGCACCGTCGCTGGGTGCGGGTGGTGCGCGCCGAGCTGGGCGGTCGCGCGGGGACGGTGGGGGCGGGGCTGGCGGCCTGGGACCTGGTGCGACGGGGTAGCGGCGCGGACTGAGCGCCGTCAGGCCGGCTCGCCGCGGAGCGTGACCGGGGTGGCCCCGGTCACGCGCAGCCGACGCAATTCGCCCGCGGCGGTGCCGTCGTGGGGGAAGACGATCGCCTTGAACTGGCGCGTGCGCGCGTAGAGCTGGCCGGGATCGCGCCGCGCCGGCCCCTCGACCAGCGCCTCGACCTCGCGTCCCACCCAGGCCCGGTTGGCGGCGGCCGAGAGCTCGTGTTGCAGCTCGATGAGCCGGGTCAGCCGCCGGTTCTTCTCCGCCTCGGCCACCGTTTCCGGCCAGTCGGCGGCGCGCGTACCGGGGCGCGACGAGTACTTGAAGAGGAAGGCGCCGTCGAAGCGCGTGGCCCGCAGGTACTCCTCGGTGCGGCGGAAGTCGGCCTCGGTCTCGCCGGGGAAGCCGACGATGATGTCGGTGGACAGCGCCAGGTCGGGCACGGCGGCGCGCAGGCGCGCGACCACGGCGTCGTAGTCGGCCAGCGTGTGGCCGCGGCCCATCGCTTCGAGCACGGGATCCGACGCCGACTGCAGCGGCAGGTGCAACTGCGGGCAGACCGGTCCGCCCTCGGCCAGGGTCTCGATCAGGCGCGGCGTCATGTGGACCGGGTGCGGCGAGAGAAAGCGGATCCGGCGCAGGCCCTCGATCCCGCGAGCCGCGCGCAGCAGGTCGGCGAGGTCCCGGCCCTCGTGCTGCCACGAGTTCACGGTCTGGCCGAGCAGGACGGCCTCGCGGCAGCCGCCGGCCACGGCGCGGCGCAGCGCGGTCAGCACGTCGTCGAGCGGCAGGCTGCGCTGGCGGCCGCGGGCGTAGGGGACCACGCAGTAGGCGCAGTACTGGTCGCAGCCGCGCTGGATCGGCACCCAGGCGCGCACGCCCGGCGCGCGCAGCGGCTCGAGGTCGCCGTAGGTCTCGGTCGGGTCGGGCTCGGCGTGGGCCACCGGCTCGCGGCTCGCCTGCTCGATCAGCGCCGGCAGGTCGCGGTAGGAGTCCGGCCCGATCACCAGGTCGAGCCAGCGCGAGTGCGCCAGGAGGCGGCCGCGCAGGTGCTGGGCCATGCAGCCGGTGACCCCCAGCAGCACGCCGGGCCGGGCCTGCTTGTGCCGCGCCAGGTCGGTGATCCGGCCCAGCACACGCTGCTCGGCGTGCTCGCGCACCGCGCAGGTGTTGAGCAGCAGCACGTCGGCCTCGGCGGGGTCGGCGACGCGCTCGAAGCCGGCGCGGGCGAGCACGCCGGCCATCAACTCGCTGTCGGCCTCGTTCATCTGGCAGCCGTAGGTCTCGAGATAGACGCGGGTCATCG
>CAYNPF010000328.1:0-3018 GCA_964398895.1 uncultured bacterium | reverse complement strand
CGCTACCTCGTCTATGCCGGGCCGCTGGCGCTGCCGCGCGTCGCGCTGGCCCTGGCGCGGGCCCAGAGCCCGGGCGGGCTGCGCTCCTACTTCCGGCGGCCCGGTCGCGCCCCGGCGGCGGCCGCCCCCGCCGCGGCGGGAACGGACGCCGCGTGAGCCTGGTTGCCCTGCTGCTCGCCGCGGCCTCGCTGGCCGGGACCACGCAGCGCCTGCAGATGCCCGCGCCGGCCCTGGGCCAGGAGTACCGCGACGTGCGCGTCTACCTGCCGCCCTCGTACTCGCGGCCCGAATCGGCGACGCGCCGCTACCCGGTCGTCTACCTGCTGCACGGCTGGCCCGGCTCGGAGGGCGACTGGTTCACGCGCGGGCACGCGCCCGAGACCGTGGACGCGATGATCGCCGCCGGCACGATCCCCGAGGTGATCCTGGTGGGCCCCGACGGCAACGGGCGCGGCGTGCTGGGGCGGTCGCTCTATGTGAACTCCTACGACGGCCGCTCGCCGGTGGAGGAGTTCATCGTGCGCGATGTCGTGCGCTGGACCGACGCCACCTTCCGCACCCGGCCCGATCCGGCGGCGCGGGCGATCGTCGGCCTGTCCGACGGCGGCACCGGGGCGTTCAACGCCGCGCTGCGCCACCCGGACGTCTTCGGCGCCTGCGGCAGCCTGAGCGGGAACTTCACCCTCGGCAGGGAGTTCGGGATCGGCAACGTGGTCGGGCCCGAGCCCGGCGCCGCCGCCCGGCTGGCGGCGGCCAGCCCGGCGCTCTACGTTGCGGAGGTCGTGCCGGTGACGAAGCGGCTGAAGCTCTACTTCGACTGCGGCGCGGACGACGAGTCCATCGCCGACAACCGCGCGTTCCACGCGTTGCTCGAGCGCCTCGGCGTGCCACACACCTTCCGCGAGTTCCCCGGCACGCACACCTGGGGCTACTGGCGCGCGCACCTGCGCGATGCGCTGGAGGTCGTCACGGCCGGAATGTGAAGTGGCCCGGCGCGGCCGGGGCGGGACTCCCCCTGCCGTGGCCGCTGGCCACGGGTCCGACTGCTCCATGCGGTGCCGGCGACAAGTTGGAGGCGCCCACCGGGTGTGCGAGCGGCGCCGCGGTCCACGCCGGGCCCATCCCGCGGGGGGAGCGGTCGCAGTCTCGCCCTGCGGGCCGCTCGAGCATGACCTCTGGCTCGCGAGCCAGAGGTTCTGGAGGAGGCCCGGTCGTGCGTAATGGTGCGGCGGATCTTTGCGCACCGGGAGGCGTGCGGGTGCCGAGGAGCGGGTCCCGGGGTGGTGGCTGCGGCAGGGGCCGCGGGTGCGCAGGAGGGGCGGGCGCAGGTCGACGGAGCACTCGTAGCTGGTGTACGCTCGCCAATGAGAGGGGGGCGCTCGCCTTCGTCTGCGACGTCATTCCCCCACCCACTTCGACGGCTGCCCGAGGCTGCCGGTCGGCCGGAACTTCCTGTTCCATCGGCGCTGGCGTCCGGCGCCGGTCCTTGACATCAGGAGGGCGTACGCGCCGCGGCGTGGGGTAGGCGCCGGCCGGACGGCAGCGAAACTCCCGGGGTAATAGGATGAAGGTCGCCAGACTACTCCCGTACATGAAGAACCCTGCCCTCCTGTTCTGGCGCCTGGGGCTCGACGGGCACTTCAAGTGGGTGCCGGACGCCCGCTACCTTCGGACGTGCTTCCGCATCAAGATGGGCTACTCGCTCGACCTGGAGTCCCCGCGCACGTTCAACGAGAAGCTGCAATGGCTCAAGCTGTACGACCGGCGACCGGAATACGTCGGGCTGGTGGACAAGTTGGGGGCCCGCGAGTACGTCGAGGCCCGGGTGGGTGCCAGCCACCTCATCCCCCTTCTGGGGGTCTGGGACGGTGCTGATGCCATTGACTTCTCGGCGCTGCCGGCCCGGTTCGTGCTGAAGTGCACGCATGACTCCGGCAGCGCGGTCATCTGCCGCGATCGGGCGACCTTCCACGAGAAGCGCGCGCGTGCTTGGCTGGCTCGCCGGCTGCGGAGGAACTACTTCTGGGCCGGTCGGGAGTGGCCGTACCTGAACATCCGGCCGCGCATCATCGCCGAAGCCTACATGACGGATGAATCGGAAACGGAGTTGAAGGATTACAAGTTCTTCTGCTTCCACGGAGAGCCCAAGGTCATCCAGGTGGACTTCGATCGCTTCACCGCCCACAAGCGGAACCTGTACGATCCTGAGTGGAACCGGATGCCCCTGGCCATCGAATACCCGGATGATCCGGAGCGGAATATCACCCGGCCGCACAACCTCGACCAAGTGCTGTCCTTCGTCGAGGCGATCGCCCCGTCAGCGCCCTTCGTGCGGGTGGATCTCTATCTCGTCCGCGACAGGATCTACTTCGGCGAGTTCACCTTCTACCATGGGGAAGGACTTGAGCACTTCCGGCCGGCGCACTTCGATGCCATGTTCGGTTCCTGGATTCGCCTGCCCTCCACTGTGGGCAAGCCATCCCTCCCGGCGTGAGCATCCGAGGTCGGCCGCGCTCTCGGATCGATCCGAACCAGACTGCCGCCGCTCCTGGGGCACGTTCCTGACCCTGTTCGGCGAACTCGCTGGGGGGCAGGTTCCCGAGCGAGCCATGCGGCCGGCGGTGATTGTAGTCGAGCCGCCAAGCCTCGATCCGGTGCCACACATCCTCCAGCGAAACGAACTCGTTCACGTTCAGACACTCGTCGCGTGGCTGCCCGTTGAAGGACCCGATCAGCGCGTTTTCGATCTGGAGTGTCCCCCGTTCCTGAGGCCACGGATTATGGCAGGATGCCCCGGTCCCCGGAGGATCCTGCATGCGGAAGAGCCGGTTCACGGAGCAGCAGATCGTGGCCATCGTACGCGAGAGCGAACGTGAGGGCGTGACGGTCGGCCAGGTGGCGAAGAAGCACGGCATCACCGAGACCACGTTGTTCCGGTGGCGGAAGCGGTTCAGCGGGCTCACTGGAGTTCCCAGGAATCAGTGGACACCCTGGCTCCGACCCTTGTGAGCCGTTTCG
>CAYNPF010000327.1:0-3042 GCA_964398895.1 uncultured bacterium | reverse complement strand
CGGTGTCCACGTCGAGCACCGGCCCGCGCCACGTCCTGCCGTCGCCGAGGTCGGCGAGCCCGGCCAGCGGCGCGGCGGGCGGCCGGTCGAGCTTGAGCGTCACCGTGCGCTGCGGACCCACCGTGTCGCGCACCAGCTCGGCCAGCGTGCCCGCGGCGACGACCCGGCCGTGGTCGAGCACGACGATGCGCTCGCAACGGTCCTCGGCCTCCTCGAGCTGGTGGGTGGTGAGCAGCAGCGAGACGCCCTCGGCGCGCAACCGGTCGAGCATCTCGTAGATGCGCTCGCGGCTCTGCGGGTCCACGCCGGCCGTCGGCTCGTCGAGCAGGATGACCCGCGGCCGGTGGAGCACGCCGCAGGCGAGGTTGAGCCGGCGCTTCATGCCGCCGGAGTAGCGCCGCACCGGCTCGCGCGCGCGCTCGGCCAGGCCGGTCCATTCCAGCGCCCACGTCACCCGCTCGCGCAGATCGGCGCCGCGCAGGCCGTTGAAGCTGCCGAAGACCTCGAGGTTCTCCCGGGCGCTGAGCAGCGGGTAGAGCGCCAGCTCCTGCGGCACCACCCCGAGGTCCCCGCGGGCGTCGGTCGGCGACAGCCGGCGGCCGAACAGCTCGATCGTGCCGCCGTCGAGGCGGACGCGGCCGGCCAGGGCGCGCACCAGCGTGGTCTTGCCCGCGCCGTTCGGGCCCAGCAGGCCGAGCAGCTCGCCGGCGCGGAGCTCGAACGAGGCTCCGGCCAGCGCCGGCGTCGTGCCGAAGGACTTGCGCGCCCCCTCCACCCGGATCACGGTCATGACGGTGCAGCATAGGGGTTGGGTCCGCCGCGGGGAAGCGTGATCTCATCGGGATTGCGGCAGTGCGTTTCCGTCGCCGCGGAATGTCACCGGGCGCCTTGCGGTGCTATGGTCCGCTCCGGGCCCGGGGCGCGCTCCGGTGCCGCCTCCCGTCGCGAGGAGCCATGCCATGAAGATCGTCCGCAACGTGGTCGTCGTACTCGCCGTCCTGCTCGTCGTCCTGGTGGGGGCCGCCTTCCTGCTGCCGTCCCGCTTCGCGGTCGAGCGCTCGACGGTCATCGCCGCCCCGGCCGACTCGATCTACCGGCGCGTGGCCACGCCGCGCACCTGGGCGACCTGGTCGTCATGGACGGTGCGGCGGGACTCGACGCTGGTCTACACCTACGCGGGGCCGGAGTCCGGCGTCGGGGCCGTCATGCGGTTCCGGGCGCGGCAGATGGGCAGCGGCGAGCTCGAGATCGTCGAGGCGGTTCCCGGTCGCGCGGTGGGCTACGAGCTGCGCTTCGTCGGGGCGGACATGAAGGTGCACGGGCGCGTGACGCTGCAGAGCGTCGCCGGCGGCACCCGCGTCACCTGGCGGGACTCCGGCGACCTGGGCGGCAACGTGCTGCTGCGCTACCTCGTGCCGGCGTTGAACCGCAACCTCGCCGCGGCCTACGCCACGTCCTTCCGCGGACTGTCGCGCGAGACCGCGGCGCGGGAGTAGCGGCTGCGGGGTGGCCGGGGATCAGGTCCCGGCGGGGATCCTGGCCAGGACCTCCTCGGTCGTGGGGAAGCGTCCGGTCTCGCTCTTCGAGAAGATGTTCGTGCCGTCGAGCACGACCTCGAAGATGCCTCCCGAGCCGCGGATCAACTCCGCCTGCAGGCCGCGGACCCGCTGGATGTCGGCCGCCAGACTGGCGGCACGGTACAGATACCCTCACTGACCGCAGTAGGTGATCGTCAACCGGCTCATGCGCTCCTCCGGGGGTGGATGGGTGACCTGCCGACTCCGCCGCAGACCCTACCGCATCCGGGCCCGCGTGGTTGGGGCCGGGCGGGCGCGCGTTTCCGCGGGTCGCGACAACCGACTAAGATGCGCTCCGGTCGCCGGGCGGTTCGGACGCGGTCGCGGGTCCGTCGCGACCCGGTGGTGAAATGGCGGGACGCGGAGGCGGGAACGGCATGAGCGTGGGGGAGCGGCTGCGGGAGAGGCTGGGTGATGGGCTGCTCGAGGACGAGCCGATGCGGCGCCACACCACCTTCCGCATCGGCGGTCCCGCCGACTTCTTCCACGTCGCCCGCACGCCGGGCGAGCTGGTCGCCGCCCTGCGGGCCGCGCACGAGCTGGACCTGCCGGTCTTCGTGCTGGGTGGCGGCAGCAACCTGCTGGTCGCCGACGACGGGGTGCGCGGGCTGGTGATCCACGATGCCTGCGACCACGTCGCCTTCGAGGGCCACGAGGTGCGCGCCGACGCCGGCGTCGGCGTGCACGACCTGGTCGAGCGCTGCCAGGCCGCCGCCCTGGCCGGGCTGGAGTTCGCCGCCGGCCTGCCCGGCACCGTGGGCGGCGCCCTGTTCGGCAACGCCGGCTGCTACGGGCGCGACATCGGCTCGCGGGTGGTCGAGTGCACCCTCGTCGTCCCCGACGGGGCGACGACCGAGACCGTGCCGGCGGCGTGGCTGGAGTTCGGCTACCGCGACTCGCGGCTCAAGCGCGATCCCCGCGTGCTGCTGTCCTGCCGCCTGCGGCTGGAGCCCGGGGACCGGTCGGCGATCCGGCGCGAGATCGACGAGAAGGTGGCGCTGCGCCGCGAGCGGCACCCCGACTGGCGCCGCGAGCCGACCGCGGGCTCCTACTTCAAGAACCTGCCGCCGGACTGGCGCGCGCCCGGGGCGCCGCTGCCGCCGGGCAGCCACCGCGTGGCGGCCGGCCGGCTCCTCGACGAGTGCGGTTGCCGCGGCCTGCGCGTGGGTGGGGCGGTGGTCTTCGCGCGGCACGCCAACATGATCGTGAATGCCGGTGGCGCCACCGCGGCGGACGTGCTGGCCCTGGCGGCGCTCATGAAGCGGCGGGTCCGCGAGCGCTTCGGCGTCGAGCTGGAGGAGGAGGTCGTGTTCCTGGGCCGGCGGCCGGTCGTGGCGCCGCCGGCTTGACCTCGTCTCGACAACCGGCGGATCCGCGCCGGGTAGGCTGGAGGACGACGATCCGGGGCATCGCCGCGGGCCCCGGGGTTTCCCGAGGAGCCATCGCATGAGACGCACGCTCGCTG
>CAYNPF010000326.1:0-3070 GCA_964398895.1 uncultured bacterium | reverse complement strand
AGGAGGTGATGACGCAGTCGGTCGGCGTGCCGTCCACGCTGTAGACGTCGGGGCCGTGCTGCTGGATGCGGAACGGCCGGTGCAGGGTCAGGGCGTGCGAGGTGGCGCTCTGGTTGCGGTCGGGCGCCACCACGATGACGCGTCCGAGCGGGGCCAGCGCCCGCTGCAGCTCCCGCAGCACCGGCGCCTGCACGCCGTCGTCGTTCGTCACCAGCACGTTCATCGGGTTGCCTCCCTCCCGCCCGTCAGCGCCGCGGCGGCCGCCCGCATCACCGCCGGCGGCCGGATCCACTCGCCGGTCAGGCGCACCATCGTGCCGACGATGCGGGGTACGTCGCGCAGCATGCGGATCTGGCTGCGCTCGGTGCCGTACAGCGTCGGGATCTCCACCTCGGCGACGCGGAAGCCGAGGCGCGCCGCCCGCACCGCCAGCTCCGTCTCCACCTCGTAGCGCCCGGGCGTGATCGGCGTGCCCGCCAGCACCCGGCGCGCGTGCAGCCGGTAGCCGCACTGGCTGTCGGAGATGCGCTGGCCGGCCACCGTCGTCGCCCACAGCGACGAGGAGCCGTTCGCGAAGCGGCGCAGCAGCGGCATGTCGGGCGTGCGCATGCGCCGCCCCAGCACCAACTCGGCGCCGTCGCGGGCCGCCGCCACGAAGGCCGGCAGGCACTCGGGCGGATGCTGCCCGTCGGCGTCCAGCGTGACGACGGCGTCGAACTCGTCGCGCAGGGCCGCGAAACCGGCGATGAGCGCGTGCCCCTTGCCGCGGTTTCCCGCGAAGGAGAGCACCCGAGCACCGTGCTGCCGGGCCACCTCGGCGGTCGCGTCCCGCGAGCCGTCGTCCACGACCAGCACCTCGGGCGGCTCGGGCAGCGCCTGCAGCCCGACGAGCACCTCGCCCAGCGTCGCCGCGGCCTGGTAGGCCGGGATGAGTGCCGCCACCCGCATCAGGAGAGTCCCTCCGGCAGCGGTTCGAAGGCCGCCCACTGGTTCGCGTGCTCGCGCACCTGTTCATGCAGTACGTGAAGGGGGCCGTCGCCGCCCAGTTCCATCGCCTCGCAGGGGCGCCCGAAGCGCGCCGAGAAACGGCGGTCGGGCAGCCGGACGATGACCCCGGGCAGGACGAGGGCCCCGGTGCGCCGCGCCAGGCTGGCCGCCCACCTCCCGGCGCTCGCCCGTCCCGCCCCGGCGCGATCCGAGGCGCCGCGGTCCACCATCAACGCCACCCATTCCCCGCGCCGCAGCACCCTCGCCGCCCCGACCCAGAGCGGACGCGTGGTGATCTGAGCCACGCCGCAGGCGCCGCGCCGGCGGGCGTAGAAGCGCTCCACCAGCCGGCTCGGATGCGGCCGCGCCACCATGTGCACCGGCGCGCCCGTGCCGGCCAGCCAGGCGGCACCCAGCTCCCAGCTTCCCAGGTGCGCCGACAGGAGGATGACCCCGCGGCCGGAGGAGCGGGCGGCCGCGAGGTGCTCGGCGCCCTGCACCTCGATGAGTTCCTCGAGGCGCCGGTAGTCCCTGCGACCCAGGCGCAGGAAGTCGGTCAGGCTGAGGGCGAAGTTCTCGAAGGCGGCGCGGGCGGTGGGCACCACCTGCGCTTCGTGGCCGGGCCCGAGCAGGTGCCGCAGGTTCGACTCGAGTTGCGCCCGCGCCGGCACGTGCAGCCCGAAGACCAGTCGCGCGATGCCGCGACCCAGGCGGTCCGCCGCCCCCCGGGGCAGCAGCCGGGTGACGCCGTCGGCGATCAGGTACAGGAGCCAGGAGAGCATGGTGGGGGCACTTTGGGGCGTGGACCCCGAAGTTGCAAGCGCGGGGGCATGCCGGCCCCCGCGCCTCAGTGTGGGTGCCGGTGCCGGAGGATGTGCGGGCGTTCGAGGCCGTGCGCGAGCATCAGGGGCTCGTCGGCGAGGACCTCGACGCTGGGCCCCTCGGCGACCACCATACCGCGGTCGAGGACGATGACGCGCGGGCAGATCTCGACCACGAGCTCGAGGTCGTGGGTGGCGATCACCTGCGCGACCGGCAGGCCCTCGAGGATGGCGCGCAGCTCCCGCCGGCCCCGGGGATCGAGATCGGTCGTCGGCTCGTCCAGGGCCAGCAGGCGCGCCTCGCAGGCCAGCAGCCCCGCCAGGCAGACCCGGCGCTTCTCGCCGCGGCTCAGGTGGTGCGGGTGGCGCTCCGCGAAGCCGGTCAGGCCGGCGCGGGCCAGCGCCTCGGCCACGCGGTCCTGGAGGGATTCACCCGCCAGGCCGAGCTGGCGCGGCCCGAAGGCGACGTCCTCCCAGACGCTCGGGCAGAAGATCTGATCGTCGGGATCCTGGAAGAGCAGCCCGACCTGCGCGCGGATGGCATGGAGGTGCGGCGGAGCGACCGGGGTGCCGAAGACCCTGACCGTTGCGCCGGCGGTGGGGCGCTCCGGCAGGAGGCCGTTGAGGTGGAGAAGCAGCGTGGACTTGCCCGCCCCGTTGGGACCGACGAGGCCGACGCGCTCTCCGGGACCCACCGAGAACGTGACGTCGCGCAACGCGGCGGTGCCGTCGGCGTAGCGGTAGCCGAGGCCCCGGACCTCCAGGGCGTTCACGTGCGCCAGCCCCGCGCGCACATCGCCGCGTAGACCCGCTCGGCGCGCTCCGAGGTGCGGACGAAGAGGCGGGCGATGATCTCCGCCGAGGAGCCCCAGGCCGCACCCCGACCGCGCGAGAAGGTGCGGCAGCGCCGGGCGCGGGCGAGGCGTCCGGACTCCTCCAGGATCACGAACAGGTAGCGGTACAGCAGCGCGAGCACGGTCACCAGGAGGCGCGGCACGTGGATCCGCCACAGCAGCGGCTACCCGACGTGGTTCGGGAGGCTGGTGATCGTGACGGCGACCATCATGGTGACGGTGGCGGCGAGCAGGAGCATCACCGAGAGGCAGAGCGTGGCGCGCGCCAGCACCGCGGCGAACACGTGCAGCCCGTGCGGCTGCAGCAGCGAGAGCAGGGCCACCCCGACGGCGAAGGGCTCCACGACGGCGAGCCGCAGCCCGAGGCGACGCAGGATCCCCCAGACCAGGTTGAAGCTCGTGACCGCG
>CAYNPF010000325.1:0-3078 GCA_964398895.1 uncultured bacterium | reverse complement strand
CTTCACCTTCGTGGACAACGTGGTCCAGGCCAACCTGCTCGCCTGCAAGGCGGCGGGCGCCCCGGGCGAGACCATCAACATCGCCTGCGGCGCGCGGGTCACGCTGAACGAGCTGGCCGACCGCATCGGCCGCATCGTCGGCACGCAGGTGCCGCCCACCTACCAGCCGACGCGCAGCGGCGACGTGAAGCACTCGCTGGCCGACATCGGCAAGGCGAAGCGCATCCTCGGCTACGAGCCGAAGGTGGACCTCGAGCAGGGGCTGCGCCGCACGGTGGACTGGCTGCGCGGGCAGTCGGCCTGAGCGGCCACGGCCGCGGGAGGCCCGGGGTGGACGAGATGGGCGAGGACGAGGTCGTCCGCCGCGCCGGCGCGGTGGGACTGGTGCTCGATCCGGCGCGGGCGGCGGCGCTGCGGCCGCAGCTCGCGAGCCTGCTGGCGCGCCTCGCCCGCCTGGGCGAGGCCCTGCCCGCCGACGTCGCGCCCCCGCCGCCGGAGCCGCCAGGGGCGGACGGATGAGCGACGTGTCGCCCTGCTTCCTCAGCGCGGCCGAACTGGGCCGGCGCCTGGCGCGGCACGAGCTGTCGGCACCGGAGGTGACGCGCGCGTATCTCGAGCGCATCGCGCGCCACGGGCCCCGCCTGAACGCCTTCCTCGCCGTCACCGCCGAACGCGCGCTGATCGAGGCGCGCGCCGTCGAGGACGAGATCGCCGCCGGCCGCCACCGCGGACCGCTCCACGGCGTGCCGCTCGCGCTCAAGGACCTCTTCGAGACCGCCGGGCTGGCCACGACGGCCGGCTCGCGGATCCTGGGTGCGAACGTGCCGACGCGGGATGCCACCGCCTGGGCGCGGCTGCACGCGGCCGGTCTCGTCCTCGTCGGCAAGACGAACCTGCACGAGTTCGCCTTCGGCACGACCACCGACAACCCGCACTTCGGCCCGGCCCGCAACCCGTGGGATCCGACGCGCAGCCCGGGCGGCTCGAGCGGCGGCAGCGGCGCGGCGCTGGCCGCCGGCCTGTGCGCGGCCTCGCTCGGCACCGACACCGGCGGCTCGATCCGCATCCCCGCCGCGGCCTGTGGCGTGGTCGGCCTCAAGCCGACGCTGGGGCGGGTGAGCCGGCACGGCGTGGTGCCGCTGTGCTGGTCGCTCGACACGGTCGGCCCGATGGCCCGCACCGTCGAGGACGTGGCGCTGCTGCTGGAGGCGATCGCCGGGGCGGACCCCGCGGACGACGCCTGCGTGCCGCTGCCCGGCGAGGCCTTCGGCCGCGAGCTCGAGGCCGGCGTGCGCGGGCTGGCCCTCGGCGTGCCGCGGGAGTGGTTCTTCGACGGCGTGGCGGCGGACCTCGCCGCCGCGGTGGAGGCGGCGCTGGTCGCGCTCGAGCGCGAGGGCGCGCGTCGCGTCGCGGTGGCCGCCCCGGACATGGAGGCGGCGCACACCGCCCACCACGCCATCCTCGCGGTGGAGGCGGCGAGCTTCCACGGGCGCTGGCTGCGCGAACGGCCGGGCGACTACGGCGACGACGTGCGGCGCGGGCTCGAGCTGGGCTCGCTGATCCCGGCCACCGACTACGTGAACGCGCGGCGGCAGCAGACCGTGGCGCGTCGGACCTTCGCCGCCGCGCTCGCCGCCGCCGACGTGCTGGTCACGCCCACGCTGCCGGTGGCGCCGCTGCGGGTGGGCGAGCCGATGTCGCGCGAGCCGGCCGAGGCTTGGAACCGGCTGCTCACGCCCTTCAACCTCGCCGGGCTGCCGGCCGTCTCGGTGCCCTGCGGCTTCGACGACGCCGGCCTGCCGGTGGGGCTGCAGGTGGTCGGCGCCCCGTTCGCCGAGGCGCGGCTGCTGCGGGTGGCGCGGGCGGTGGAGCGGGCGGTCGGCTGGGGCGATCGCCGCCCGCCGAACTGAGAACGAGGGAGGAGCCCGGATGCACGAATGGGTGAACGAGTTCCGCGGTGCGGTCACCGTCTGCGACCGCGACGGCGTGATCCTGGAGATGAACGAGCGGGCGGTCGAGGTCTTCGCCACCGACGGCGGGCGGGCCCTGATCGGCCGCAACGTCCTGGACTGCCACCCCGAGCCGGCGCGGACGCAACTGAAGAAGATGCTGGCGGCCGGCGAGGCGAACGTCTATACCATCGAGAAGGCCGGGGTGAAGAAGCTGATCTACCAGGCGCCCTGGTACCGGGACGGCGCGTACGCCGGCTTCGTCGAGCTGTCGCTGGTCGTGCCCGTCGCGCTGCCCCACTTCGTCCGCGACGCGTAGGAGGGGAACATGTCGGAAGGAGCGAAGTGCCACGATCACGGTGCGACCCTGGCCGGGCCGCTGTGGTTCGCGGGCTGGCTGTTCACCTGGGGCCTGTTGCACCTGGCCTGGCCCAAGGCCCTGTTCGCCATCCTCATCTGGCCCTACTACCTGGGCGCGGCGTTCAAGCTGCCGGGTTGATCGGTTCCGAACGCGCGACCGCCCGGTCGGGTTCCCCCGGCCGGGCGGTCGTGCGTTCGCGCTAGCGCAGCAGCGTCAGCTTGCGAGCGCCGACGAAGCCGCTCTCGCGGCAGCGCACCTGCGTGAAGTAGACACCGGCCCGCAGGGTGCGTCCGTCGTCGCCGCGGCCGTCCCAGGCCAGCGAGTGCTCGCCTGCCGGGAACTGCCGTTCCTCCGCCAGCGTGCGCACCAGGCGCCCCGCCATGTCGTAGACCTTCAGCGTCACGCGGTCTGCACTCGCGAGGCCGAAGCGCACCATCGCTCGGTGGCCGGGGGACAGGGGATTGCCCCAGGTGGCGCCGAGGTGATCGGCCGGGGGCGTCGTCTCCGTCGGCACACCACTCACGGATCCGCAGCCGCCCTGGTCCGTGAGCAGGAGTGGGCTGAGGAACAACCCGCAGACGTCGCCGAAGGCGTGTCTAAGGACGGGTTCCGCGTAGCTGTAAGGGCACAGCACGTCCTTCAAGTCGAATCCGTCGAGCAGCGTGACGTACGGATGCCCTTCGACGCTCGGACCATAGACCCCGGCGATGTAGGAGCCGGCCTGGGGACCGTACCAACTGGCTGCCCTCGTGCCCGGGACGCCGGTCA
>CAYNPF010000324.1:0-3080 GCA_964398895.1 uncultured bacterium | reverse complement strand
ACGTCGCAGATCCAGTGCGTCAGCTCCTTGGCCTCTGCCTCCTTGAAACCGCGGGAGGTGATGGCCGGGGTGCCGATGCGGATGCCGCTGGTGACCATGGGCGACTGCGGGTCGTTGGGCACCGCGTTCTTGTTCACGGTGATGCGGGCCCGGTGCAGCGCCTCCTCGGCCGCCTTGCCGGTCATGCCGCGCCGGCGCAGGTCCATCAGGATCAGGTGGTTGTCGGTGCCGCCGGAGACCAGGTCGAAGCCGCGGCCGAGCAGGCCCTCGGCCAGCGCCCTCGCGTTGTCCACGACACGCTGCTGGTAGGCCGTGAACTCGGGCCGCAACGCCTCGCCGAAGCACACCGCCTTGCCGGCGATCACGTGCATGAGCGGGCCCCCCTGCAGGCCGGGGAACGTGCTCTTGTCGAGCTTCTCCGCGTGCTCGGCCTTCGCCAGCACGATGCCGCCGCGCGGGCCGCGCAGCGTCTTGTGGGTCGTGCTGGTCACCAGGTCGGCGTGCGGCACCGGGCTCGGGTGCAGACCCGTCGCCACCAGGCCGGCGATGTGCGCCATGTCCACGACCAGGCTGGCGCCGACCTCGTGCGCGATCGCCGCCAGGCGCGGGAAGTCGATGATGCGCGGATAGGCACTCGCCCCCGCCACCAGCAGGCGCGGCCGGTGCTCCTTCGCCAGGGCCTCCACCTGCTCGTAGTCGATCCGCCCGTCCTCGGGGCGCACCCCGTACTGCACCGACTTCCAGAGCTGCCCCGTGTACGACACCGGATGGCCGTGGGTGAGGTGCCCGCCGTGCGCCAGGCTCATGCCCAGCAGCACGTCCCCCGGCTTCGACAGCGCGAGGTACGCGGAGAAGTTGGCGGACGCGCCCGAGTGCGCCTGCACGTTGGCGTGGTCGGCGGCGAAGAGCTGCTTGACCCGGTCGCGCGCCAGTTCCTCGGCGACGTCCACGAACTCGCAGCCGCCGTAGTACCGCTTGCGCGGCAACCCCTCGGCGTACTTGTTCGTCATGACCGAGCCCATCGCCTCGAGCACCGCGTCGCTGACGAAGTTCTCGGAGGCGATGAGCTCGAGCGTCGTGAGCTGGCGGCGCCGCTCGTTCTGGATGGCTTCGAAGATCGCGAGGTCCTGATCGTGGAGTGCGGACATGGAGGCTACCGGCCCTTCCCGTGGAAGACTTCGTACGCCCGGATCTTCTCGAGGCGCGGCACGTGGCGCCCGCCCTCGAACGGAGTCGTGAGCCAGATGCGCAGCCAGCGCACCGCGTCCTCGTGGCGGTTGGTCCGGGCCCCCACCGCCAGAACGTTGGAGTCGTTGTGCGCGCGGGTCAGGCGCGCGGTCTCGTCGCTGGTCACGAGCGCCGCGCGCACCCCCGCCACCTTGTTCGCCGCGATCGCCTCGCCGATGCCGCTGCCACCCAGGACGATTCCGCGCTCCGCGTCGCCGGCGGCCACCATCTCGCCCACCGGGAAGCAGAAGTCCGGGTAGTCCACCGGCGGCTGGGCTGCGTGCGTGCCGACGTCGAGCACCTCGTGCCCCAGCGCCGCCAGCTCCTGCTTGAACCTCTCCTTCAACTCGAAGCCGGCGTGGTCGGTCCCGATCGCGATCCGCATGGTCGCTCCCTAGCGCCCGCTCGCCGCGCCCTGCGGCACCGGCGTCAGCCAGCCGTGACGGTCGGCGACCTGCCCGCGCACCGCGGCGAAGTAGGCCTGCTGCAGCGCCCGGGTGATCGGACCGACCGTGCCCTTGCCCACGGGGATCCGGTCCACCGAGGTGATCGGCGAGACCTCGACCGCCGTGCCGGTGTAGAACATCTCGTCGGCGAGGTAGAGCATCTCGCGGGGCATCGCCTGCTCCTTCACCGGGTAGCCCAGCTCCTGCGCCAGGGTGATCACGCTGGCGCGGGTGATCCCGGCCAGCGCGCTGTTCGACAGCGGCGGCGTGAGGATCTCGCCCCGCACGACCACGAACACGTTGGCCGCGCTCCCCTCGCTCACGTAGCCTCCGGGATCCAGGGCCAGCGACTCGTCGTAGCCCTCGACCACCGCCTCCATCTTGAGCAACTGGGAGTTCATGTAGTTGGCCGAGGCCTTGGCCATCGCCGGCAGCGTGTCGGGAGCCAGCCGCCGCCAAGTGCCGATCTTGACCGCGCTGCCCTTCTCGAGCGCGTCCTTGCCCAGGTACTGGCCCCAGACGTAGGCGGCGACGCACACCTCGACCGGATTGCCGAACGGGTTGACGCCCATGTGCTCGTAGCCGCGGTAGATGAGCGGCCGGATGTAGCAGTCCTTGAGGTCGTTCGCCGCCACCGCGGTCAGGCACGCCTCGCGAACCTGCTCCCGCGTGACCTTGAGGTCCGGCTCCATCCGGTAGACGCGGGCGGAGAAGAACAGGCGGTCCAGGTGCTCCTCGAGCCGGAAGATGGCCGGTCCCTTCGGCGTCTCGTAGGCGCGGATCCCCTCGAAGACGCTCGAGGCGTAGTGCAGCGCGTGGGTCAGGACGTGCACCTTCGCGTCATCCCACGGCACCAGCTTCCCGTTCATCCAGATGTACTTCGACTTCACCATCGCCATGACTCACCTCGTGGGAAGTGCGGCACGATTCAGACCGTACCCGTCCGCAATGCGGCGCGGACGTACGGCACGATACGACGGACATGGCGCCGGATCCGGCGCAGACACTCCTCGTACGTCTCGGCGGAACCCCCGAACGGGTCGGCGACCGGCGCCCCGGGCTCGCCCGGCGGCGGCCACTCGGACAGCACGTGCGTGCGTTCCGGGTCCGCCCCCAGGGCCAGCGCGGCGCGCCGATGCTCCGGCTCCATCACCAGCACGAGATCGGCCCCGCGCAACAACTCGACGTCCACCCGCCGTGCCCGGTGCGCGGCCAGGTCGAGGCCGTCCCGCCTCCCGGCCGCGATCGCCCCGTCGCTGGCCGGCGACCCGGTCGCCGCCGCCGTTCCCGCCGAGACGATCTCGACCCGGTCCCGGTCGGCTCCCAGCTCCTCGCGGAACGCCGCCGCCGCCATCGGGCTGCGGCAGGTGTTGCCCGTGCAGAGCACGACGAGCCGGAAACGCGGAG
>CAYNPF010000323.1:0-3085 GCA_964398895.1 uncultured bacterium | reverse complement strand
GTGGCGGGAGGCGGCGGAGCGGATCCGCAGGGGGGTCGAGACCGCCGTGGCGAACCCGACCGTCGCGCTGCCGGTCGGCGTGGGGCTGTTCGTCGTGGCCCTGTTCTTCGTCTACCGCTCCTTCTACGGCATGCGCATCGGCGTGCACGCCGCGAAGCAGAAGTAGGCCGCTCCACACCAGCGAAGCCCCCGCGGGTCTTCCCGCGGGGGCTTCGTGCATCGGGGCCGGTTGCCCGCCCCCGCATCCTCCCCTAGATTGCCGGCGTGATCGCGCCCTCGATCCGATCCCCGCACCGGCGGCCCTGCCCGTTCGTCCTCGCCGCGCTGCTGCTCCTCCCCGGCGCGGTCCGCGCCGCGGCCCCGCCCGGACTCGCGCTGGGCGCCGACCTGTCGTTCCTGCCGCAGGTCGAGGCGGCGGGGGCCGTCTTCCGCGACGACTCCGGCCCGGCGGAGGCCACCGCGCTGCTGCGGCGCCACGGCTTCGACTGGGTGCGCCTGCGCCTGTGGAACCGGCCGCGTGACGGGCACAGCGGCCTCGCCGAGGTGCTGGAGACGGCACGCCGCGCCCGCGACCGCGGCATGGCGCTGCTGCTCGACCTCCACTACTCCGACACCTGGGCCGATCCCGGCCACCAGCAACCGCCAGCCGCCTGGGTGGGCCTGCCCCGGACGGCGCTGGAGGACAGCGTCCGCGCCTTCACCCGCGACGCCGTCGCGGCGCTGCTCGCCCAGGGCACGCCGCCGGCGATGGTGCAGCTCGGCAACGAGATCTCGCACGGGTTGCTCTGGGACGCGGGCCGCATCGTGGACGACCGCCCGGCGAGCTGGCGCAACGCGGCGGCCCTGCTGCGCGCCGGGGCTCGGGGCGTGGCCGAGGGCGCGCCCGGGCGTCGCGTGCCCATCCTCATCCACCACGACGCCGGCGGCGACAGCGCGGCCTGCCGGCACTTCTTCGCCCGACTGCTCGCCGCGGGCGCACCGTGCGACGTCATCGGCGTCTCGTTCTACCCCTGGTGGCACGGCACGATCGACCGGCTGGCGGCCAACCTGCACGGCCTGGCCACGACCTTCGGCCGCGACATCGTCGTGGTCGAGACCGCCTACCCGTGGACGCTCGCGGCGCTCGACGACACGCACAACCTCGTCGGACTGCCGACGCAGTTGCATGCCGGCTTCCCGGCCACTCCCGCGGGACAGGCCGCGTTCCTGGCGCGGCTCGCCGCAGTGGTGCGCGACGTCCCCGGCGGCCACGGCCGCGGCGTGTTCGTGTGGGCCCCCGACTGGGTGAGCGCCCCGCGCCTCGGTTCGGCCGGCGAGAACCTCGCCCTCTTCGACGACCGCGGTCGCCTGCTGCCCGCGGCGGACTCCCTCGCCGCGGTCGCACGCGGCCGACCGACCCCCTGACCCCGCTTCGCGGCGCGGCGCGCGGGGCGACGGGACCGGCCCACGGGCACCGCGCGCAACTGGTATCATTGGCGCATGGAAACCACCTCGTCCCGTCGCTCCGCCCGCCCGCTCCCCCTTGCCGTCCTGGCCCTCGCCGTCCTCGTCTTCCTGCCCGTCGCCGCCCGCGCCCAGGGCGTGCGGCTGTTCCGCGACGGCACCGGCTCCTACTGGGACCTCTCCTACGGCTACGCCTCGGGCAGCAGCATCGAGGTCGTCAACGGCAGCAAGGCGCCGCTCGACTACACGACCTTCTGGCGCGGCACCAGCGCGCTGCGCATGCGCTACACGCCGCGCAGCGGCGGCGACTGGCTCATGGGCGTGGCCAACACCGGCTGGGCCGTCGTGGACGGGGTTGGACTCGACTCGCTGGTCTTCTGGGCCTACTCGCCGACCGCGCTGCCGGCGAGCGAACTGCCCTACGTCTTCATCGAGGACGTGAACAACACGCGCTCACCGCGCTACCCGATGTCCCCCTACAACCCCAACGGCCTGCCGGCCGGCGTGTGGACGCGGCTGGTCATGCCGCTGGCGCCGATCCAGGCCGGGCCGGGCAGCGCGAACATGGCCAAGCTGAACAAGACCTTCTTCGCCCAGAATCCCGCCAGCACGATGAACGTGCAGCGCACCCTCTACCTCGACGAGCTCCGCTGGGTGTACGAGGACCCCACCCCTCCGGTCGCCCCGCCGGTCACCGACGCGATGGCCTTCGAGCGCCACGTGGACCTGCTCTGGGACCTCCCGGTGCCGGCCGACGTGGAGTCCTACCGGGTCGAGCGCCGCGTGAACGGGACGTGGACCCCGTGGGTCTGGGCCGCGGCCGAGCGGGGCGGCGTCTCGCTGTGGCTGGGCGCGCCGGCGATGTCGTGCTCGCTGCGCGTGATCACCGAGGACTGGAGTCTGCGGGAATCGGCGCCGTCGGAGGAGTTCACGCTGAGCACCACGCCGCTCGACGACGCCGCCTTCCTCGACATGATCGAGCGCGCCACCTTCCGCTACTTCTGGCAGGGCGCGCACCCCACCTCGGGGCTCATCCGCGAGCGCACCTCCTCGGGCGACATCTGCGCCGCGGGCGGCACCGGCTTCGGCCTCATGGCCATCCCGGTCGGCGTCGAGCGCGGCTACGTCACGCGGGCCGAGGGCGTGGCCCGGGTGCTGCAGATGCTCACCTTCCTCTCGAACGCCGAGAGCTACTGGGGCGCCTTCCCGCACTGGATCAACGGCGTCACCGGCCTGAACGACCACTTCCTCGGGCCCACCGACGACACCATGGACATCGTCGAGACCGCCTACCTCGCCGAGGGCCTGCTCACCGTGCGCCGCTACTTCGACGGCGCCGGCACCGACGAGGCGCAGATCCGCGCACTGGCCACCGCGCTGTGGGAGGGCATGGACTGGACCGCCTTCCGTGGCGCCGGCGAGGACGCGCTGCGCTGGCACCGCTCGCCCACCAGCGGCCTGTCGAGCGCCTACGTCATCGGCTGGAACGAGTGCATGATCACCTACCTGCTCGGCGTCGCCTCGCCGACGCATCCGCTGCCGCCGGTCTGCTACCACTCCGGCTGGGCGCGCAACGGCGCCATCGAGCTGAACCAGAGCTACTACGGCTACCCGCTCTCGGTGGGCTACGCCTACGGCGGAC
>CAYNPF010000322.1:0-3106 GCA_964398895.1 uncultured bacterium | reverse complement strand
CGGTCGGCGTTGCCCACCTCGACGATGCGGAAGCCGCCCTCCCGCAGGAACGAGGCGAGCTGGCCGGCGACCCGCGCTTCCCCGGAACCGTTCAGCACCTGGACCTGCACGACCCCGGTTGTCCCGTCCTTCGCGCCCGGCACCCGCGCCGGACGGAACCTCGCCCAGGCCCATGAGACTAGCAGGGCCAGCACCAGGAGCGCGAGCGCCGCCAGGCCCACCCGGGCCGCCACCGGCTCACGCTTGCGCGCCACGCCCTCTCCGCCCGGTCCCGCGCTCCAGCACCCGGATGGCGCGCCGCAGGCGCGTCCAGGTGCGGCCCAGCGCCTCCGGGATCACCCGGGTCTCACCCACCGCCGCCATGAAGTTCGTGTCGCCGTCCCAGCGGGGCACGACGTGCAGGTGCAGGTGACCCGGGAATCCCGCGCCGGCGACCCGCCCGACGTTGACCCCGAAGTTCATCCCGTGCGGTCGGTACTCCGCCTGCAGCGCCTGCTCCGCCAGGGCCGCCAGCTCGAGCAGGTCGGTCCGCTCGGCGCTCGAGAGCTGCGCGAAGTGCGCGCGGTGCGCCCGCACCGCGACCATCAGGTGCCCCCCGGTGTAGGGGTAGCGGTTGAGCATGAGCAGGGCGTGGGGCCGCCGCGCCAGCACCAGGTGGACCCGGTCGTCGCGCGCCGCCGCCACCCGGCAGAACAGGCACCCGGTCGCCTCGCCGGAGCGGTCGAGGTAGGGCGCCCGCCAGGGTGCCCACAGCCGCTCGAGTGATCCGCGGCCGGTCGTGGCCGTGCGCCCCGGCGTCCGGGACGGACGCGGGCGCGCCGCCCGCTTCCCACCTCGCTCGCTCATCGTCCCTCCTCCGCCGCCCTCAGTTCCTCGCGGACGCGGGCGGCCTCGGCGAGCTGCTCGACGGTGTTGATGCCGAGCAGCTCGCGGTACTCGTCGGCACAGACCACCGCCGCCCCCAGTCCCTCCTGCGCCAGCCGCGCCACGGTGTCGGTGAGGTAGTACTCGCCCTGGGCGTTGCGCGTGGTCAGGGTGGCCAGCGCACGCGCCAGCGACGGGTAGTCGAAGGCGTAGACACCGGAGTTCACCTCGGCGATCCGGCGCTGCTCGGGGGTGGCGTCCTTCTCCTCGACGATGGCCGCCAGGCCGCCGTCGGCGTTCCGCAGGATGCGACCGTAGCCGCGCGGCTCCGGCACGCACATGGACAGCACGGTCACGGCGGCCCCGCGGGCGGCGTGTCCCTCGAGCAGGGCGTGCAGGGTGGCGGCGCGCAACAGCGGGGTGTCGCCGCACACCACCAGCAGCGTGCCGGTGAAGCCGGCCAGCGCCGGCTCGGCCATGCGCACGGCATGGCCGGTGCCGCGCTGCTCGGCCTGGATCACCCACTCGGTGCCCGCCCCGGCGAAGGTCTCCATCACCCGCTCGCGCTGGTGCCCGACCACGGTCAGCACCCGCTCCACGCCGAGGTCGTGCACGGTGTCGAGCACCCAGGCCAGCAGCGGCCGGCCGGCCACGGGGTGCAGCACCTTGGCCAGGTCGCTGTTCATGCGCTTGCCCAGCCCCGCCGCCAGGATCAGGGCCGCCGTCCGGGGATGCCGATAGCGCGTCATCGCGGGCTCCACTCGAAGTTGTCGATCAGTCGCGCCGGGCCGACGCGCGCCGCCACGGCCACCAGCACCCGGCGGCACCGCCGCAGGTCGCGCAGCGGCGCCAGGCTCGCCGCATCCACCACCGCCACGTACTCCTCGCGCACCCCCGGGTGGCGGCGCCAGACCGCGCGCACCGCCCGCGCCACGCGCGCCGCCGAGCGCTCGCCAGCCGCCAGCGCCGCGCGCGCCGCCGCCAGCCCACGCGACAGCGCCAGCGCCTCGGCGCGTTCCGCCGCCGACAGGTAGACGTTGCGCGAGGACATCGCCAGCCCGTCCGGCTCGCGCACGATCGGCGCGCGGCGCACCCGCACCGGCAGGCGCAGGTCGCGCACCATGCGCTCGAGCACCAGCGCCTGCTGCACGTCCTTCTGCCCCAGCCAGAGCACGTCCGGCGCCACCGTCTCCAGCAGGATCGCCACCACCGTGGTCACCCCGGTGAAGTGCCCGGGGCGCGCCGCGCCCTCGAGCACGTCGGTGAGCCCGCTCACGCTCACGCGCGTGCAGTGCCCCGGCGGGTAGACGTCGTCGCGGCGCGGCGCCCACAGCAGGTCGGTGCCGGCCGCCGCCAGCAGCGCGCGGTCGCGCCGGATCGGGCGCGGGTAGCGGCCGAGATCCTCGCCCGGGCCGAACTGCAGCGGGTTGACGAAGATGCTCGCCACCACGCGGTCGGCCCCGGCGCGGGCGCGGCGCACCAGGCTGAGGTGCCCCGCGTGGATCGCCCCCATCGTCGGCACGAAGGCGACGCGCAGGCCGGCGCGCTTCCAGCCGGCCACGATGGCATGCACGCGCTCCGGGCGGTTGGTGCGTCGCATCGGCCCCGGCCGGGCCGGCGCCGGGCGCCGGCGGCGCGCGGCGGCGGGCGTGGCGCTCAATACGACTCCTCGTCCGAGGGGAAGCGGTGCCCCTTCACGTCGGCCACGTAGCGGG
This sequence comes from uncultured bacterium, assembly GCA_964398895.1. Lineage (GTDB taxonomy): Bacteria > Eisenbacteria > RBG-16-71-46 > RBG-16-71-46 > RBG-16-71-46 > JANXPZ01. The sequence continues at coordinate 527 of CAYNPF010000322.1, read as the reverse complement.
CGAAGGCGTCGCGCATCACGGCACCGACGTCGGCGTAGCGCCGCACGAACTTGGGCACGTGCCCCTGCGTGTAGCCGAGCAGGTCGTGGCTCACCAGCACCTGGCCGTCGCAGCCCGGGCCGGCGCCGATGCCGATCGTCGGGATGCCGAGCGCCTGCGACACGGTCGCGCCCAGCGCCGCGGGGATGCCCTCGAGCACCAGGGAGAAGCAGCCGCACTCCTCGAGCAGACGGGCCTCGCGCAGCAGGCGCTCCTGGTCGGCCCCGGCGCGACCCTGCACGCGGTAGCCGCCAAAGACCAGCACCGACTGCGGGGTGAGTCCGAGGTGCCCCATCACCGGGATGCCGGCGGCGACGATGCGACGCACCGCCTCGGCCACCCGCTCGCCGCCCTCGAGCTTCACCGCGTCGGCCCCGGCCTCCTGCACGAAGCGGCCGGCGTTGGCCACGGCGTCGGCCACGCTCGTCTGATAAGAAAGAAAGGGCATGTCGCCCACGACCAGGGCGTGCTTCACGGCGCGGGCCGTG
>CAYNPF010000321.1:0-3113 GCA_964398895.1 uncultured bacterium | reverse complement strand
CAAACGGTGGCAGCATCGCCCACACGGCAGGCGGGATGCTGGCGCCGTCCGAGGTGGCCCCGGCCGGGATCGTGATGGCCTGGCCGCCGACAGCACCGGGTCGGACGAAGGTGACAGGCGCGAGGAGGGTCACCTCCCGCCCGTCACCGGTCTCGACCTGGAAGCGTTCGGCCGAGAAGCTCACTGCGGAGGCGTCCCGGGGGTGTCCTGCACCCAGAAGTCAACGAGCGAGAGGAGCGCCCGCGAGACGATGCCGAGCACCAGAGCCAGGGTCGAGGCGACCTCGGGCGAGAGCGGCGGTGAGGTGAGGTACCCGGCGAGGAGTGCGATCGCCGCAGCGACCAGGGTCTTGATGGCGCCCACCTCGCCCTTGAGCCAGGTGTGCCAGTCCCAGCCGGCGAACGACCACTTCATGGCGTCACCTGCCAGGCCTGAGAGGTGAGGATCCCCTCGAGCTTCGTGGTGAAGGCGGCGGCCTCGTCTGCCGTCATCTCGCGGTTGCGCGCGTACGTGTCAATGAGCTGCGCCGCGAGCATGCGGATGCCGGGGGCGAGCGCCTGGGCGAGGACGCCGATCACCGGCTGGCCGAACAGCGCCGGCAGCACGGTCAGGAAGTTGAGGACGATCTCGACGATGGACTGGGGCGTCATGCGCCACCACCCTTCTGGAAACGCTGCAGCACGGCGGTGGCATCGGCCGCGAGGCGGGTGGCCTCGCTCAGCTTGAGCACCATCGCCACTTCAAGCTCGGTGCGCCGGGCCGCGGCCGCGGCCCGCTCCGCATCGGTCTGAGGGGCGGTCGCGGGCGCACGGACGAGGGCCAGGTAGGCACGGTACGTGTCAATGGCGGCGTTCGTGGCGCGGAGGACGGGCGGCGCCTGGAGGCGGATCCGGTCAGCGACCGCGTGTGCGCCAGGGACGGCGACCTCGAGCTCGGCCCGGTGCTCGAAATCCGCGACGACGAGCATGTCGAGCGTCGCCGTCGCTGCCTCGAGCCCTTGCTCGGCGCGCACGAGCGCCGGGTCCGAGCCCGGCTGCAGGTGGGCGCAGCCGACCAGGAGCAGCGGCAGCAACACCAGCACGGCCAGGGGTGGGAAACGGTTGTACCTCATGGATGGTCCCTTCTGCCCCGTTGGGGGCCTCACTGCCGGTGTGCCCGGCAGGTTAAAAGCACGCTCTCAAGTTGATGCACCTGGCGGCATGCACGGGCACTGCGCAAGCCATGGCGCTCACCCACGCCCGCAGATGGGGCAGGTCCAACCGCTGCCCGGAGAGATATAGAACGGTGCCGAGAAGATTGGTATCGGGGTCGGTTGGGTGGTTGGATCGGCCGTTGTGCTCGGAAAGTGAGGTGCTGCCTCGTTCTGTGCTGCACCGGGGCTGGCCTCGTTCATGGCTGCACCACCCCCGGATACAGCCTCACGGGCATCACGACGGCCCTCCGCTCGGCGCCGCCGACCAGTTGCACCATCTCGCCCACAAGCTCAACGCCCACCCCGATGGCCGGGGCCGTCCTCGGCGTCACCCGCAGCACTTCGCGCGGTTGAAGCTGCGTGATCACGCCATCGGCCAGGAGCTGCCCACCGGCCGTACCTGCAACCGCCGTCACGTAGACCGCCAGCGGCGCCGGGCTCTGTTTCCGCCAGTCGAGCACCCAGGTCGGCCACGATCCCGCGACCGGGTATGGGGTCGGCGTCGGTGTGGGCTGGGGTGTAGGCGCGACCGTCGGCACCGGAGTCGGCGGCACCGTGCCAGCTGGTGTCGGGCTCGGTGTGGCGGCCGGTCCCATGACAGGCACGAGCTGCGGCGCGAGCACCGGCGGCAGTGCAACGCCCTCCGGCTGCCAGACGCACATCTCCCAGTTCCCCTGATCCGCCCACCCGCCGTCACCGCAGAGGCTGAGCACCACACTGCTGGCCAGCGCGCCGTTCTCCCGTCGGATGTAGCCCGGATCCCAGACCGTCCGACCGCCCGGGGTGATCACCCGCCCGGTCGGATGCCACATCGTGCCGATCGGCAGGGATCCCATCGGCCCGACCTCGGCGACCGATCGCCACTCGGCCAGGGTCGTCCAGGCCCACGGGGACTGACCGGGGATGCCAACCGCCTCGAGCGCCCGCCACTCACCCTCGAGGGTGGCGACGTCGGCGATCAGCGGCGCGCTGTCGCCCCACCCCTCCCAGGCCGTCAGCTTCACGGCGCCCCATGTCCCGTCGGCTCGCGCCTCGCGGCGCACGATGCGGCTCGTCGTCGCCGTCGCCTCGCGCAGATAGAGCCAGTCCACGGCACCCTCGCGCACCGCCGCGATCGTCCACTGCCCGGTCCCGGGCGTGCGCAGGCTGTCCGGCTGGCGAACCCAGTGCCCTGCCCAGAGCCCCGTCATCGCGCCCGTGCCAACGCGCTGCTCGCTGGGCGCCGGCTGCCCGTCCGGACCGAGGTACTGCGACCACCGCGTCGCGACGTACCACCCCCTGGAGCCCAGCCAGGTTGCGTACGCAAGCTCGTGCTCGTCGCGCTCGGGGTGGGTGCCGGCGTCGTTGGTCGTGGCCAGCCAGGTCCACGTGCCGGCAGGCAGCGCCAGTCGGGCCAGGCCCTCATACCCACGATCGAGCGGCGCCGGGGCGTAGCAGCAATCCCCAAAGTTGCCGACGATCGAGAGTGTCCCATCGGCATGGAGAACCCCCGACGGTCCTTCGGAGTAGTTCGGTGGATATAGAGTGATCGGTGTTTCCGGTGCCGGAGGACGGGCGGGGAGCCGCCAGAGCGTCCCGCCCTCGGCGGTCTGCGACGCCGCCATGCCGCCGCCTGGAGGGCGCGTCGGCCGTACCGGCATTGTCGCCTGTTGCACCGCGCGCACAATTGGAATCGCCCGCTCCGGCTCTCGCTGCCGCACCACGATGCCGACACCGGCCGCCGTCAGGATGGCCGTCGCTGCAACCGCCTTGCCCGTCGTCGTCAGCTTGCCCATCAGACCGCGATCCTTTCTTCCAGCCGCCACCTCTGCGGCCACCGATGCCAGCTTGTTGGTTGCCATGTGTCTGGATAGCCGAGCGCCGCCAGCACGCGCTCAGCCGCGCCAATGCCCGAGTCACGAGTGAGGGCTCGCAGCTCCGC
>CAYNPF010000320.1:0-3128 GCA_964398895.1 uncultured bacterium | reverse complement strand
GCCCTGCGTGAAAAGGACCCGGACGTGCTGGTGCTCGACGACGTCGAGCGCCTCGGCGCCGCCGAGACGCAGGCGGTGCTCGACTTCACGCGCGCCGGCGGCGGTGTCCTGCTGGTGCTCGGACCACGCGCCGACGCGGACTACTGGAACCGTACGCTGCTCGCCGGCGTCGGCACGCTCGGCCCCTCCGAGACCGCGCCCCCCACCGCGGCGTGGCGGCTGGTGCGCGCGGCCGCCGGGCACCCGGTGCTGGCGGGCTTCCCCGCGCGCGTCGGCGAGCCGGTCTCGACCGCGCGCTTCGGCCGCCTGCGCCGCTTCGTGCCGGCACCCGCGGCCCGCGTGCTGCTGGAATTCGACCGCGCGCACCCGGCGCTGCTCGAGGGACCGCGCCTGCTGGTGCTCGCCGCCGGGCTCGGCCCCGACGACTCCGACTTCCCGGTGAGCGGCGCCTTCCTGCCGCTGGCGCACCAGGCGGTGAAGGTGCTGGGGCGCGGCACGGCCGCCACCTCGCTGCTGCCGGGCGAGCGCTACGGCGCGCCGGCGAGCAGCGGCACCTGGCGCATCGTGGACGAGCGTGACCGCGAGGTGCCCTGCGGCCTCGTCGCCGGCGCCGGGGTGACGCGGCTGGAGTCGGCGCCGCTCGAGCGCCCCGGCCTCTATCGCGTGCTCGACGACGGCGCGGTGCGGGCGACCTTCGCGGTGAACCCCGATCCGCGCGAGTCCGATCTCGCCGCCCTGCCGCCCGCCGCGCTCGTCCGCGCGTTCCCCGCGGGCCGCGCCCGCATCCTCGCGCCGGGCGCCGACCTCGCGCGGCGCGTGCGCGAGGCGCGCTACGGTCGCGAACTGTGGGGCTGGTTCGTGGTGCTGGCGCTGGCGCTGTTGATCGCCGAGAGCATCGTCGGCCGCTGGGGCATGGCCCCGGCCGGCCGCGGGGAGGAGACGAAGTGAAGGTCATCGGGCTGGTCGGTGGATTCACCTGGCTGTCCACGCTGGACTACTACCGCATCATCAACGAGGAGGTCGCGAAGCGGCTGGGCGGTCGGCACGCCGCGCGGATCGCGATGTGGAGCGTGGACTTCGAGGAGCACATGACCATCCAGGACGGCAGCGGCTGGGCGGGCGTGACGGAGGAGGTGACCGACATCGGCCTGCGACTCAAGGCCGCGGGCGCCGACTTCCTGGTGTTCGGCGCCAACACGCTGCACCGGGTGGCAGACCCCGTCGAGGCCGCGGTCGGGCTGCCGCTGCTGCACATCGCCGACGCCACCGCCGCCGCGTTGGGCGCCCGCGGCCTGCGCACGGTCGGGCTGCTCGGCACGCGGACGACCATGACCGGGGACTTCTGGGTGGGGCGCATGGCCGGGCGCCACGGCATCCGCGTGCTGGTGCCGGACGAGGCGGGGATGGACCGCCTCGACGACATCATCTACCACGAGCTGGCGGCCAACCGCTTCGTGCCCGAATCGCGGCGGGACTGCCTGCGGGAGATCGAGCGACTGACGGCCGCCGGGGCCGAGGCGGTGGTGCTCGGCTGCACCGAGCTGCAACTGCTCGTCCGCCCGGGGGACACGCCGGCGCTCCTCTTCGACACGCTCGAGCTGCACGCCCGCGCCGCCGCCGAGCGGGCGCTGGCCGACTGATCCGCGGGCGCGTCTACTCCGAGGCGTCGGGTACCGGCGCGAGGTCCGGCGCGTCCACCGCGTCGAGCCGCACGAGGTCCTCGAGCAGCGGATCCCAGGCGTTCACCAGCGCGGCGAAGGCCAGGTCCTCGGCGGGTGGCAGGTCGTCGAGAAACACCGGGCCGGTCGCGTCGGGGTAGAAGCGCGGCAGCAGATCGTGCCGGTAGGCGGGCCGGCCCCGGGTCCCCTGCACGCCCCGCAGCACGTCGGGCAGCGAGGTGCGCTCGCCGACCACCGCCTTCCAGCGCGTCTCGACCCGCCGGGCGCGCTCGGGCTCGCCGGCGCGCACCGGCTCGGAGAGCAACGCGAAGGCGCCGGGGTCCCGGCCGGGCACGGGCGAGGTCCACAGGGTCCGCGCCGCGAGCGAGCGACGCGCGTCACGCCGCGCCACGGCGACCTCCTCGTCGGTGGAGATCAGTTCGTACTCGATCTCGACAGTGACGTCGCGCCGGCGCGCCACCACCTCGATCGGCACGTCCACCCAGCGCTCGGTCTCGCCGGAGGCGTCCCTCTCCTTCACCCGCTGCAGCACGACGTCCTCGAAGCGGTCGGTGTGCGTATCGGTCTCGGTGCCGCCGATCGCGCCCCAGACGACCAGCCGGGCGCCGACCTGCCGGCCGATGCGGATGGCGTCCTCGCGCGACACCCGCCCCAGCTCGGCCACGGTCATCGCACGCTCGATCTCCCCGGCCGGCACCATCTGCGTGAAGCGGACGTGCCGGTCGGCCAACGCCCTCGTCAAACCGCGCTGCCACGCGTCGGCCACCTCGCGGCCCAGGGCCACCTGCGCGGAGGTGCCGCGCAGGGGCAGCAGCGCCACGCGGGTCCGGGCACGGTCGGTGGCGCGCTGCACCAGCCGCGCCACGTCGCGGTACTCGGGCACGAAGCGCTCGACCTCGAGGAACTCGACCAGCGCCGCCTTGGGTCGCCGCTCCTCGAGCGCCGCCTCGCCGCGGCGGTAGTGCACCCGCGCGGCGGTCTGGCGCAGCGTCCGCTCCTCGCGCGCCCAGACCGAATCGGCGGACAGCGCGACGTAGCGGGCGGCGCGGGTGCGGAAGCCGGCGTACTCGAGCGCCTGCGCGGCGGCCACGAGCGAATCGGCCGCGGCCACGGCACGAATGCGGCGCTCGTAGTCGGCGCCGATGGCCCGCGCGGCGGCGGCGGCGGTGGCGCGCGCCGGGGCGTTGCCGGGCTGCCGGTCGAGGGCCCGGGCGGAGAGTTCGAAGGCGTGCTGCGGATCGCCGCCCGCCAGGGCGGCGTCACCGCGGCGCGCGAGTTCGGCGGGACCGGCGCAGGAGAGCGCCAGCAGCAGGAGCAGGACGGGCCAGCGGGCGGGCTTCGAGCGCATCGGGTCTCCCTCCGGGACGCCGCACGTTACCACGCGACCCGGCGGGCGGCGCGCCTCGGGACGAGCCGGCGTCCATGTGCCTCGGGACGAGCCGGCGTCCA
>CAYNPF010000319.1:0-3146 GCA_964398895.1 uncultured bacterium | reverse complement strand
GCCACCGCCGGCGACATGGGCAACAGCGTCGTGCGCGTGGGCGCCGACGGCAACCTCGGCGCGGCCGCCGCCACGGCCAACTCGCCCTACAGCGCCAAGATCCTGATCGGCGGGCGGATCATCGGCCTGTTCCAGGACATCCACAACCCCACGACGCGGCGCTTCGAGATGAGCCGGCCCTCGATGGACACCGACCTGTCCTTCGACGTGCGCGTCTCCGACGTGCTCAAGGCGCACGTGCTCACCAACATCAACAGCGAGAAGCAGAGCACCCAGGACTACCGGACCAGCCTGAGCTTCGACCGCGGCACGCTCGAGTACGCCAAGGGAAGGCTGCAGCTCATGGGCTGGGACAACGTGGCGATCGAGACCTGGGACGACCCGCTCCACCTCGTCGGCGCGGTGGGCATCTACCAGCACCCCTACGGCTACGACCGGCAGGGCTTCAAGGTCGCCTCGCAGTACTACGGCTGCGACGCCGAGATGCTCTACGCCGACAACTTCCAGACCGGCGGCACGACCTACCCGTCGTTCACCACCCAGGAGCTGGCCGCCTACCAGACCGCCACGGTCGAGAGCCTGCAGGTGCACCCGAGCGGCTCCGGCTACGCGCTCTTCCCCGGGCAGCTCACGGGGGCGTTCCGCACCGATCCGTCGGACGGCAACGCCGACATGTTCGCGCTGCGGATCGGCCGCGACCTCGGCCACGGTCTCCGCGCCCGCCTGCTCGGCCGCTCGCAGCGCGGCCAGGACCTCGGCGTGACGGTCTTCACCCGCGCCACCGGGCCGCTCTCCTACCGCCAGTACTCGGGGACCTTCGACCAGTCCTGGTACGCCTACGGCGCCGAGCTGGGCTGGGACGGACCCGACGGCCTCCGCGGCTACGGCGAGTGGCTGCACGGGCGCAAGCGGCTGTCGTTCGTGCCCGGCTACACCAACACGCGCACCGACGTGACCCTGGCCGGCCTGGACACCACCGGCGCGGCGGCGGCGACGATCGCCTCGTCGAGCACCCTGGACGTCTCGGGTGACGGGCTCGACCTCGACCGCAGCGACCGCTGGCTGTTCGGCGGCACCTGGACCGAGGCCCACGGCGACATCCTGGTGCGCCTCGAGGTCGAGGGCCAGACGCACGACTACGAGCTGTACCCCGACGGCATCTCGAACTCGATGACCGTCACCCGCTTCCAGTGGGACCGCAACTGGCGCTACTACCTGAACCGCGAGGTGAAGACCTCCCTGGACCTCGAGTACACGGCGTTCGACTACGATCCGGCCACGCCGTGGAGCCACCAGCTCTGGTTCCCCGACGGCAACTTCTGGCTCGAGCGCACCGAGCACGTGGTCAGCGTGGACCGCATGCTCATGCTCGGCGGCAACGACGCGCTGCGGGTGAAGCCGGTGCTCGAGGTGCCGGTGCTGGCCGCGCGCAACGGCCTGGTGCGCTGGAAGGGCACGTTCGAGACCGCCGCCCTCGGCCGCCGCCCCAAGTACGCCGAGAACCGCCTCCAGCTCGGCTGCGACGTGAACCACATGCTGCGGCTCACCACCGACAGCCGCTGGGTCAAGTACGACGATCCGTTCTTCGCGCTCCATTCCGGCTACCTCTGCCACTTCGCCGAGGCCACCTGGACGTTCGCCCCGGGCGCCAGCCTGGCGCTGGGCTTCGGCGTGGATCCCTACGTGATCGACGAGACGCTGAACGAGTACGCGGACATCGGCCGCGACGTGTTCCTGTTCGCGCGCGGCGCCAACGGCGCCACCGCCGAGGACAACTACTACGGGCTCGGCGCCAGGATCGCGGCGGCCGAGAAGGCGCTCGAGAACGAGCGGGTCGTCCAGATCAAGGCCATCGTCCGCTTCTAGCGGGCGCGGGGGGAATCCATGCGACGCCTCATCCTCGTGCTGCTCGCCCTCGCCGTGACGGCGGCCGGCTGCAGCACGCTCACCTTCGTCAAGCGCCGCCTGCAGCCACCGAGCCAGGGTCCGGACGGCGTGACGTTCCGCTTCTTCTCGCCCTCCGCCCGCAAGGTGCAGCTCGGCGGGAACTGGCCCGAGAACAACTGGCTGGCCGGGCAGGCGCAGAGCGGCAGCTTCGACGTCGGCCTCATGACCGAGAGCCCGGCCGGCAGCGGCGTATGGGTGCGCACCGAGAAGCTCCAGCCCGGTCGCTACCAGTACAAGTTCGTCATCGACGGCGTGAAGTGGAAGGAAGACCCCAACAACCCGCAGTGGGCGGACGACGGTTACGGTGGCCACAACTCCGTGATCGACGTCCACTGACGCCGGCGGGAATGCGGAGAACGTGACGATGAGCGGCACCCTGAAGCGCACCATCCTGCTCGGCGCGACCGTGGCCGCCCTCCTGGGGGCGGGAGCCTGCGGACGGAATCGCGCCGGCACGCTCCTCGCCCCCAGCGGCACGCCGCCGGGACCGCCGGCCATCGCCGCCATCACCGGCGTGCTCGACTTCGGCACGGCCGGGCCGCATCCGCCCGTGCTCATCCTGGCGGCGCGGGTGCGCGGCACCACCTCGTCGTCCTACAGCTCGATGGAGATGACCGGCAGCTTCACCTCGCCGCAGTGGACCCCGGGCGGCGCGGGCAACCCGAAGCTCACCCAGCTCGCCCCCAAGGTGTGGGTGGACACGCTGGTCGTGGCCACCGGAGAGATGCAGTGGAAGTTCGTGGCCAACGCGAGCTGGGCCACGGCCTTCTGCTCGGTGCTCTCGGGCTCCGACGTGGACGGCCTGTCCGGCCAGACCAAGTTCGACGCCGGCGGCGGCAAGAACCTGATCGCCAATGCGACGGCGGCCGAGGCGGGCATCAGCGTCTGCACCATGGACGAGAACAACGACCCGATCACCTACGTCATCCAGAAGGTCGGCGCGGGTGCGCCGGCGGTCTACAGCGGCACCGACGGCTCGTTCACCATCACCGGGCTGGTGGCCGGGACCTACAACCTCCTGTTCCGCGTGCCGGGGCAGACGCCCTTCACCATCAACGACGTGGTGGTCGGCAACAGCATGAAGGACCTCGGCACCATCGCCACCACCGGCCAGACCTACACGGTCAGCGCCTCGGCGGGCGCGCACGGCCTCATGGTCCCGACCGGCGAGCTGACGGTCGCGCGCGGCGCCAGCGTTC
>CAYNPF010000318.1:0-3154 GCA_964398895.1 uncultured bacterium | reverse complement strand
AAAGCGGTACGTGAGCTGGGTTCAGAACGTCGTGAGACAGTTCGGTCCCTATCCATCGTGGGCGTAGGATCCTTGAGAGGAGTTGCTCCTAGTACGAGAGGACCGGAGCGAACGAACCTCTAGTGTACCGGTTGTTCTGCCATGGGCATTGCCGGGTAGCTATGTTCGGAAGTGATAAGCGCTGAAAGCATCTAAGCGCGAAACACCCCTTAAGACTAGGGATCCCTGTGGCTCAGCCACCTGAAGGCTCGTCGGAGACTACGACGTCGATAGGCGGGAGGTGTAAGGCTCGTGAGAGCTTCAGCCGACCCGTACTAATCAGCCGTGAGGCTTGGCCGGTTAATATTGCTAATGCGCTGCATGTGTTCCAGCGTCTCGTGTTCAGGTTGTCGACCCGTTTGGGGTGGCAATGGCGGAGGGGTTACACCTCTTCCCATTCCGAACAGAGAAGTTAAGCCCTCCAGCGCCGATGGTACTGCCCGGGAGACCGGGTGGGAGAGTAGGTCGCCGCCCCATTAGTCTGACGAAGCCCCGGTGCGCAAGCGCCGGGGCTTCCGTTGTTTCTGGGGGGCTGGCCGGGGTGGGGCTGGCCGGCGGCGGACACCCGGCGGCGGTCGGCCGTACCGCCCGGGGCAGGCGCGGCCTCGAAGCGGCGTTCGCGTGAGGCGCGGGCTGTCGTAAGCTGTTGGGCGATATGCGGGTCGCCCGACGGTCGCCGGGGGCCGGGGTGGGCATGGTCCCTGCTCGCCGGATGGGCGGACGCCCGGCGGGGGTGGGCGGATGTCGGGCGAGCGGGAGAGGAGCGGAAGGTGACGCGCGCGAGCTGGTTGGTGGCGACGATCGTGGTCGCGGGCCTGGTCCCCGGGGGCGAGGCGGGCGCGGTGCGTGTCGAGCGGGCCTGGAGCCCGCCAGGGAGCACGGCGGCGGGAGCGCGCGGGGGCCGGGTCGCGCGGTGGTCCGATACCGCCGGGGTGACGCGGCGTGGCATCGGAGTCGCTCGTCGCGCCGGGGATCCCGGACCGATCGGCATCGTGCACGGCCCGGGGGGCACCCGCCGCGTGCTGCGCGAGCGCGAGACGGTGGGCGGCGAGCGCGTCCTGGTGCAGATCAATCGCACCCGCCGGATGCTGGACCTGGTCCGCGGTCGGGCCGAGCGCTGCGGCTCCCCGGAGGCGCTCGATGCCCTGCAGCGCGCGAGCGAGATGCAGGAGCGGGCCGAGATCGCGGTGCGGTCCGGTCGCCGGCTCGGCGCACTGCAGCTCACCCGTGGGGCGCGCGAGCAGGGCTACGCGGCGCTGCGGCGCTGCGGCGATCCCGGGCGGTCCTCGACGGGGGCGGTGAGCGCGATCGGTCGGACCGACGAGCTGCTGCGGGTGGAGCGGCAGCGTCTGGTCGAGCGTCGCGATGCATCGGGTGACGGGCGGCTCGAGGCACTCGAGCGGGCGGCGGCCGCGCAGCGGCGGGCCCACGCCGACTTCCGCGATGGCCGCTTCGAGTCGAGCCTGCGCCGGACGGAGGAAGCCCGGCAATCGCTGCGGTCGGAGCCGCGCCGCGTGGAGCCCGCGCGGCCCGCCGCTCGCGGCCCGATCGAGCGCACGGTTCCGGAGCGCCACGACTCTCCGGCACGGCGGCGCCCGGCCGGCGACTGAACGCTCCGGTTCCGGCTCCGTCTCCACGCGGTCCGGCTCCACCTTTACTTCCCCGGGCGGCGGCGTAGACTGCGCCGTTCGTCGGCCACCCGATTCGTCTCGGAGATCCAGCCCATGCCCGCTCGACGAGGGGTCCTCGCCTTCGTGCTGTCCGTGGTCGTGCTCGTCGTGGCCCTGGGCCTCGCCGCCTTCGTGCACCTGCGCCGCGAGGGCCTGCCGGTGGGCTCTCCGGTGGTGCTGATCTTCGACGTGCCCGCCTCGCTGCCGGAGGGCGATCCGCCGCCGGGCTCCTTCCTCTTCTCGCCGCGGCGGCGCGACCGCCTCACCACCTACGACGTGGTGCGCACGCTGCGCGCGGCGACGGCCGACGAGGACGTGGTCGGACTCGTCCTGCATGTGGAATCGCTCGACTGGGGCTGGGCCAGGACCGACGAGGTGCGGGAGGCGGTGAGCGAGTTCCGCGACGCCGGCAAGCCGGTCTACGTCAGCCTGACCGACGGCGGCGAGCTCGAGTACATGCTGGCCACCGCCGCCGACATCGTGTCCATGCCGCCCACCGCGGAGCTCCAGCTCGACGGTCTGGCGGCCACGGCCACGTTCTACCGGGGCACCTTCGACAAGATCGGCGTGCGGCCGAACTTCGTCCAGGTGGGGCGCTTCAAGTCGGCCGCCGAGGCCTACACCCGCACCGACATGTCGCCCGAGGCGCGCGAGGCGCTCGGCGCCCTGCTGGACGACCTCTACGGCCTGCTGCTCGAGCGCGTGGGCGAGGGACGCGGGATCGAGCGCGACTCGGTGGCGCACCTGCTGGACCGCGGACCGTTCGCCGCCGACGAGGCGAAGCAGCTCGGCCTGCTCGACACGCTGCTCTACGACACCGAGGTGGACTCGCTCGCCCTGACGGCGCACGGCGTGCGCCGGCGGGCGGTCTCCCTCGCCCGCTACGCCGCCGGACTGAGCGCCCCGCTCACCGGGCCGCGCGTGGCGCTGGTCACCGCCGAGGGCGAGATCGTGAGCGGGCGCAGCCGCGCCCTGCCCGGGCAGGAGCCGAGCCTGGGCGCGGAGACGGTGATCGAGGCGCTGCGCGCGGCGCGCACGCGCGGCGCGATCAAGGTGGTGGTGCTGCGCCTCGACAGCCCCGGCGGGGTGGCGCAGGCCTCGGACGACATCTGGCGCGAGGTCGAGCGCTGCCGCGCGGTCAAGCCCGTCATCGTCAGCATGGCCGACGCCGCCGCCTCGGGGGGCTACTACGTCGCCGTCGCCGCCGACAGCATCGTGGCCATGCCGGCCACGCTCACCGGATCGATCGGCATCTACGGCGGGAAGTTCAACATCCTCGGGACCTTCCAGAAGCTCGGCCTGAACGTGGTGCTGCTGTTTGTGGGCGGCCTGGTGGAAATCTACGCCGCCATTATCGTGGTGGTGCCGCTCCTGGTGCCGCTGGGGGTGGCCTTTGGCATCGATCCCATCCACCTGGGCATCATCTTCCTGGCCAACATGGAGTT
>CAYNPF010000317.1:0-3157 GCA_964398895.1 uncultured bacterium | reverse complement strand
GGTAGTTGACGACGTGCGCGATGCCCGACAGGTCGAGGCTGCGGCCGGCGCCGTCGCTGGCCAGGAGGATCTGCACGCGGCCGCGGCGCAACTCCTCGAGCGCCTGTTCGCGTTCCTGCTGGCTCGGGTAGTCGTCCAGCACCGCGGTGACGTAGCCGCGGCGATGCAACTGGCGGGCGAGGCCCTCGGCGCCGTAACGGGTGCGCGTGAACAGCACCAGGTTGCGCACGTCGCTGCCGCCCCACAGCTCGCGGTCCGAGAGCATGTGGTTCAGGAAGTCGGGCTTGAGATCGCGCAGCACCGGGTAGATGACCTGCCGGATGCCGGTGCCCTGGCGGGTCGTCGGCGCCAGGTCCACCCGCACCGGCTCGATCAGGGCCTCCTTGGCGAGCCGGTTGAGCTCGGGGGGCAGGCTCATCGTGAACATGAGCGTCTGTCGGGTCTCCGGGAGCTGCTTGAGCAGCCGGCGCAGCTCGGGTCCCATGCCCATGCTCACCATGCGGTCGGCCTCCTCCAGCACCAGCACCTCCAGGTACTCGAGGTTGACGGCCTTGCGCTCCTGCAACTCGGCCAGCCGTCCCGGCGTGGCCACGAGGATGTCCACTTCCTGGTTGCGGAGCATGCGCTCCTGGCCGGGCAGCGGGCCGCCGCTGAAGACGACGCCCACGCGGACGTCGGTATAGCGGGCGTAGTCCCGGCAACGGGTCTCGACGTAGGCGGCGAGTTCGCGGGTCGGTACCAAAATGAGACAGCGCAGCCGGGTCGAGGAGTCCAGCAGCCGCGCCAGGATGGGAATGAGGTAGGTCCCGGTCTTCCCCGAGCCGCTCGGTGCTACGCCGATGAGGTCATTGCCCTGGAGGATGGTGGGGATGGCCTTGCTCTGGATCGCGGTGGGTTCGCTCAGGCCGGCGGCACGGATTCCCTTGAGGATGACCTGGGGCAACCCCAGCGAAGCGAAGGTCACGAAACCTCCATCATGGGGAACACTCTCATTGCCGTATGCCGGCACCTGGAAACCGGAGGACTCGGCCACGGCCCTTTGGATGTGACAACGAGGCACAGGTTAGGGCGCAATCTGCTGTGGGGCAATGAATAATGCAAGAAAAACGACAGGACCATGAAAAGTCCGCAGATAGCGGCCCCCACGGTGCGCCCGGACGGCTCCCGCAGGCCCCGGCGAGGCTCCCGCGGGTGGAGGAGGGAGGCGGTTCAGCCCCCGCGCCGGGGCTGGCAGGCGGGGCAGAAGTAGGTGGAGCGGCCGGCCTGGACGAGTCGCCGGATCGGTCCGCCGCAACGCCGGCAGGGCTGCCCGGCCCGGTCGTAGACGCGGAGCATCTCCCCGTACTCGCCGGGTTCGTCCCAGACCGTGCGGTAGGTGCTCAGGGTCGTGCCCATGCGCGCGATCGCCTCGGGCAGCACCTGGCGGATGGCCCGCGCCAGGCGCGACCACTCGGCGCCCGCCAGCGAGCCGGCGGCCCGCCGCGGGTCCACGCCCGCGCGGTACAGCACCTCGCTGGCGTAGATGTTTCCGAGGCCGGCCAGGTGGCGCTGGTCGAGGAGGAAGGTCTTGACCGCCGTGCGGGAACCGGCCGCCTCGGCGGCGAGCGAGCGGCCGGTCGGAGGCTCGGCCAGCGGGTCGGGGCCCAGACGGGCCAGGGCCGGGTCGCGGGCCCGGTCGCCCGCCACGGGGCGCAGCAGGCCGAAGCGCCGCGCGTCCTCGTACCAGAGCTGCGTGCCGTCGCGGAAGGTGAGGCGCGCGTGCACGTGGCGGCCGGGCGTGAGGCGCTCGCCGCGGCGGATCACCCGCCAGCGGCCGCTCATGCCGAGGTGGGACAGGAGCGTCAGGCCGTCGTCGAGCCCGATCAGCAGGTACTTGCCGATCCGATCGAGACGGCGGATGGTGCGGCCGCGCAGCCGGCGGGGCAGGTCCCGCGGCACGGGCTCGCGCAGCCGGTGGCGCGACAGCGTCACCGCGCGGATCGTGCGGCCCCGCACGCTCGCCTCCAGCATGCGGCGCACGGTCTCGACCTCGGGCAGCTCGGGCATGCCGGCACGGTACGGGGGGTGGCGGGGCGGCGCAAGCGCCCGGGCCCGCGCCGCCCCGCACGTTGCGCGGGCTTCGGCGCGCGTGGCATTCTGCGACGGTCCACGAGGGACCATCGTCGTCCGGGGAGTGTGCATGGAAGAGCGTTCCCGCTTCGAGGAGTTCGCGCGTCTCGCCACCGAGCAGCGGAACCCGAGCACGCGTGACCTCGACACCCTCGACGTTCCCGGCATCCTCGAGCGCATCGCCGCCGAGGATCGCACGGTGCCCGCGGCGGTGGCCCGCGAGCTGCCCCACATCGCGCGCCTGGTCGAGCTGGTGGTGGCCTCGCTGCGCGTCGGGGGGCGGCTGTTCTACGTCGGGGCCGGCACCAGCGGCCGGCTCGGCGTGCTCGACGCGGCGGAGTGCCCGCCCACCTTCGGTTCCGCTCCCGAGCAGGTGCAGGGCATCATCGCCGGCGGGTGCGGCGCGCTGGTCCGGGCGGTCGAGGGGGCCGAGGACGACGCCGAGGAGGGGGCGCGGATCGTGGCCGCGCGCGGGGTGGGACCGCGCGACACGGTGATCGGCCTGGCGGCGAGCCGGCGCACGCCGTTCGTGGTCGGGGCGCTGGTCCGGGCGCGCGAGCTGGGGGCGCGGACGGGCTGCGTGACCTGCACGCCGCGCGCCGAGTTCAAGCTGGACGTGGACGTGGCGGTGTGCCCCGAGGTCGGGCCCGAGGTGCTCATGGGGTCCACGCGCATGAAGTCGGGCACGGCGCAGAAGCTGGTGCTCAACATGATCACCACCGCCGCCTTCGTCCGCCTGGGCAAGGCCTACGAGAACATGATGGTGGACCTCATGGCCACGAGCGAGAAGCTCGTCGAGCGCAGCCGGCGCACGGTGATGAGCGCCACCGGGGTGGATCGCGCCGAGGCGGCGCGCGTCATCGCCGCGGCGGGCGGCAGCGTCAAGACCGCCATCGTCATGATCCGGCGCGGCTGCGATCGCACCGCGGCCGAGCGCTGTCTGGCCGCGACCGGCGGCTTCGTGCGCGCCGCCCTGGAGGTGGCCCCGTGAAGCCGTCGGTTCCGGTTCTGCTCCTGTTCTCGCTGCTGGCCGCCCCCGGTTGCACGC
>CAYNPF010000316.1:0-3163 GCA_964398895.1 uncultured bacterium | reverse complement strand
AGATCCAGCAGGGCTGGCTGGACGTGGATGCCATCGTCGCCACGCCCGACATGATGGGAGAGGTCGGCAAGCTCGGCCGCGTGCTGGGACCCCGCGGACTGATGCCGAACCCCAAGAGCGGCACGGTGACCTTCGACGTTACCAAGGCCGTCCGGGAGCTCAAGGCCGGCAAGATCGAGTTCCGGGTGGACAAGGGCTCGAACGTCCACGCGCCCGTGGGCAAGGCTTCCTTCGGCGAGGACCAGTTGCTCGAGAACGCGCGCACCTTCCTGCGCGAACTCGTGCGGGCCCGCCCGGCGGCCGCCAAGGGCGCCTACATCAAGACCCTCACGATCAGTGCCACGATGGGACCCGGCATCGTTCTGGACCCGGCGACCGTCACCGCCGAGCTCGGACACTAGGAGGACCGATCGATGCCGACTCCCCAGAAAGTCCAGATCCTCCAGGAGACCACGGCCCGACTCGAGGGCGTGCGGGGCGTGTACCTCGCCGACTTCAGCGGCATGAACGTCGAGTCGCTGTCCCTGTTGCGGAAGAAGTGCCGCGAACAGCAGATCCAGTTCCGCGTCGTCAAGAACACGCTGCTCAAGCGCGCGTTCCACGAGCGCGGGATCACCGAGTTGGACCCGTTCCTCAAGGGGACGACCGGGGTGGTGTTCAGCCCGGTCAGCGAGATGAGCCCGGCGAAGGTGCTCAGCGACTTCGCCAAGGACAAGGAGAAGCCGCGGATCAAGGCGGCGGTGGTGGACGGGCGGCTGTACGACGCGAAGGCGGTGGCCGTCCTCGCGACGCTGCCTGGCTACGAGGAGATGCTGTCGCAGGTGCTGGCCACGCTCATCGCTCCGATGACGACCTTCCTCGCCGCGATCGACGCGACGCTGCGTCTGCCGGCGGTCATGGCCGACGTCCTCGAGCGGGAGAAGAGCAAGACTTCCTGACGAACGATGCGCGGTCGCGCCGCCCGCGGGCGGCGTCCGCGACCCGAGTTTTCCATAAGACCCACGCAAACGCAGAAGGAGACTGAAGCCATGTCCACCGCCATCGACCAGGTGCTCGACCTGATTGCCAACATGTCCGTGCTGGAGCTCTCCGAGCTGAAGAAGGCTTACGAGGAGAAGTTCGGTGTCACCGCCGCCGCCCCGGTGGCGATGATGGCCGGCCCCGGCGGCGGCGCGGCGGCGGCGGTCGAGGAGCAGACGGAGTTCGACGTGATCCTCGCTGCGGCGGGCGACAAGAAGATCCAGGTCATCAAGGTCGTGCGTGAGCTGACCGGTCTCGGCCTCAAGGAGGCGAAGGACCTGGTGGACGGCGCCCCGAAGGCCGTGAAGGAGAAGGTGTCGAAGGCCGAGGCGCAGGAGGTCAAGGCGAAGCTCGAGGAGCAGGGCGCGACCGTCGAGATCAAGTAGCTTCGCGCCGTCTCTGAAGTGATTCGTCAGCGCCGTGCCCGGAACCGGTCCGGACCCGCGCCCGCCCGTCGAGGGCGGGGAGCCGCGGGTCCGGCGCCGGGCTGTCGGCGCCGGTCGAGAAATGCTTCCCCATGGAGAAAGGCGGGAAGGCCTTGAAGACCGCACGTCGTAAGGAGCGGAAGAGCTTTTCGAAGATCGACCGCGAGTGGAACCTGCAGATCCCCAATCTGCTCGAGGTCCAGCTGAAGAGCTTCCGGGACTTCCTCCAGATGGACGTGGACCCGCTGCGGCGCCGCAACGAGGGCCTGCAGGAGGTGTTCACGGGGGTGTTCCCCATCTCGGACCCGCGCGAGTTGTACTCCCTCGAGTTCGTGGCGTACGACATCGGCGAGCCCAAGTACTCGATGGACGAGTGCGTGGAGCGCGACCTCACCTTCTCCGCGCCCCTGAAGGCGAAGCTCCGCCTGCTGACGCGCGAGGAGGTGGACGGCGTCAAGCGCGACAAGGACGTGATCGAGCAGGAGGTCTACCTGGGCGAGCTGCCGCTGATCACACCGAGCGGCACCTTCATCATCAACGGCGCCGAGCGCGTGATCGTCTCGCAGCTCCACCGTTCCCCGGGCGTCTTCTTCGACGAGCTCACCCACCCCAACGGGAAGCAGCTCTACACCGCCCGCATCATTCCGTACCGCGGTTCCTGGGTGGAGTTCAGCCTCGACGTCAACGACATCATGCACGTGCACATCGACCGCAAGCGCAAGCTGCCGGTCACCGTGCTGCTGCGGGCGCTCGGCTTCGTCAGCGACCGCGACATCCTCGAGCTCTTCTACGGGCGCGAGACGATCGAGGTGAAGGGCAAGAAGGGCGATGCCGCGCTGAACCGCGTGTGCGCCCAGGACATCGTGGACGAATCCACGGGCGAGATCCTGATCGAGGCCAACGACGAGATCACCCCCGAGAAGCTCGAGATCCTGCGCAAGGCGGGGCTCGAGACCCTCGAGGTGTTCGTGATCCCGTTGCAGGACGAGGCCGACGTCATCCGCAACACGCTGCGCAAGGACCCGACGCACTCGCAGGAGGAGGCGCTCAACCGCATCTACAACCTGCTGCGTCCCGGCGAGCCGCCGCGGGCGGACTCGGCGCGCGAGATCCTCAACAAGCTGTTCTTCAACCCCAAGCGCTACGACCTGGCGCGGGTGGGGCGCTACAAGCTGAATCAGAAGCTGCCCCACGAGTACCTGCTGCCGGACCGCGAGGTGCGCAAGCGGCTGGCCCTCGGCCTGCCCGACCTGAACCACTCGACGCTGTGCCGCGAGGACTTCATCGTCATCATCAAGTACCTGCTCCTGCTGCGCGTGAGCGGCGAGCTGGCGACCGAGCGGGGCGTCGAGCGCGCCATCACCGACGACATCGACCACCTCGGCAACCGGCGGGTGCGCTCGGTGGGCGAGCTGCTCGCGAACCAGTTCAACATCGGCCTGGCCCGCATGGCCCGCATCATCCGCGAGCGCATGTCGCTCCAGGACCAGGAGCAGATCACCCCGACCGACCTGGTGAACTCGCGCACCATCTCGGCGGTGATCCAGAGCTTCTTCGGCTCGTCGCAGCTCTCGCAGTTCATGGACCAGACCAACCCGCTGGCCGAGCTGACCAACAAGCGGCGGCTCTCGGCCCTCGGTCCCGGCGGCCTGACGCGCGAGCGCGCCGGCTTCGAGGTGCGCGACGTCCACTACACGCACTACGGCCGCATGTGCCCG
>CAYNPF010000315.1:0-3190 GCA_964398895.1 uncultured bacterium | reverse complement strand
CGAGCAGGTCGTCAATGGACAGCGCGCGCCGGCGGAAGCGGCGGATGGACAGGATCGGCCCGTCCAGCGCGGCCGGCGGGATGATCGCGTTGACGCGCGAACCGTCCGGCAGGCGCGCGTCCACCAGCGGCGTGGACTCGTCGATGCGCCGCCCGACGCGCGAGATGATGCGGTCGATGATCAGCCGCAGGTGCTGCTCGTCCCGGAAGCTCACCGAGGTCAGCTCGAGCTTGCCCAGTCGCTCGACGTACACCTGCCGGTGGGTGTTGACGAGGATGTCGCTGATCTCCTCGTCGAGCAGGAGCTGGGTGATCGGTCCGAGGTCGAAGGTGTCGTGCAGCAGCTCGGTGATGAGGCGTTCCTCGTCGCCGCGCGGCAGACGGATCTCGCTCTCCACCAGCATGCGGCGGGCGACCCGCTCCACCTGGTTGCGGCGCTCGGTGTCGTCCATGCCCTCGAGCTGCGAGAGGTCGAGCTTGGAGATCAACTCGCGATGGAGCTGCTTCTTGATGATCTGGAAGCGGTCCGGCTGGGCCTCGCTGGGGCGGTTGGCCAGCAGCGGACCGGGCGCGGGGCTGCCGTTCGCCTGCTCGCGGCCGAGACGCTGACGGAGATTCATGACCGCTTACCCCCTTCGGAAGAAGCGTGAGGCGGCCGACCGTCGGGGCGGCGCCGGTTCGGACGCCGCGGCGACGGCCACCTCGTCGGACGGCACGAGCAACTGGGCGAGGGTGGCGAGGTCGCGGCCGGCCCGCCCTTCGGGCGTCGGCCCACCGCACAGCGGCCGGCCGGTGTTGATGGCCTGGCTCACCGCCGCGTAGTCGTTGGCGACGCTGGCGAACACCGGCAGGCCGAGGGTGTCCTCGAACTGCGCCGGCGTGATGGCGTCGTCCTCGGTGCGCCGGTTCACCACCAGTCGCACGCGGTCGGGAATCGCCAGGTAGTTCAGCTTCTGGAAGATGTCGAGCGACCGCCGCGCCGCCCGCACCGAGGGCACGCTGGGCTCCACCGTCAACAGGATGGTGCTCGAGCGGTCGAACACCTCGAGCGAGATCTCGTTGATCGTGTGCGGGGCGTCCACCACGACGATGTCGAAGGTGGAGCCGAGGATCTCGAGCACGTTCCCGGCCTGGTGGGCGGTCAGTCCCTCCACCCGGTCGAGCTGCTCGGGCTGGGCGAGCACGAACACGCCGCTCTCGTGCCGGGCGAGCGCGTCCTGCAGCGTGGTTGCCTCCAGGCGTGTCGCGGCGATCACGTCGCCCAGCGAGCGCTTGGGGTTCAGGCCCAGCATGAAGGCCACGTCGCCCGACTGGTAGTCGTAGTCCACCAGCGCCACCGACCGTCCGTTGGTGTGGCGCAGGGCGAGGGCGAGGTTGCTGGCGATGGTGCTCACCCCCTGCCCGCCCTTGCTGGCGAACACGGTGAGCACCCGCCGCTCCAGGCCGCCACCCTTGGCCCGCGCGTTCAGCGCCCCCACCCGCTCCACCGCCTGCACCACCGCGGAGCGGTCGAGCGGCCGCCGCAGCACCTCGGAGGCGCCGGCCCGCATCGCCCGCAGCAGCGTATCGGGATCGAGCAGGTCGGTGGCGAAGAAGATCGCCACGTCGGGGTGGTCGAGCTTGTACTGCGCCGCCGCCGCCAGGGTGTCGTCCACCGGCGCCGTCAGCTCGAGCACCAGGATGGCCGGCCGGGTCTGGTGGGCCAGGGCGATGCCGGCCCGCAGGTCGGCGCGCTCGCCGGCCATCTGCACGTTGGGCAGCGTCTCGAAGGCGGCGCGGAGCGCCGAGCGCTCGAGCTCGTTGCGGTGCACCAGCAGGACGGGGATGGGGGCGTTCATGGCGTCGGGGTCCGGTCTCCTACTTCTTCGTGGTCTCGGGCACGTCGGTCGGCAGCGCCGGCGCGGCGTTGGTCGGCTCGACGATCTCGGGCGTGAGCATCACCAGCAGGTCGCGGGTGGTGGTCTCGTCGCGCTCGTAGCGGAACAGGACGCCGAGCAACGGGAGGTCGCCGAGCAACGGGATCTTGCGGTGGAGCTTGTTGGTGCGCGTGTCCTTGAGTCCGCCGATCGCCAGGTACTCGCCGGCGTTCAGCGTCACCACCGTCGAGGCCTTGCGGCTGTTCAGCGGCGGCACGCCGTTGACCGAGCGCGTGTAGTCCGGCTCGCTCACCTCGGGGGCCACCTGGAGCCGGATGGAGCCGTCCTCCTGCACCGTGGGGGTGAACTCGAGGCGCACGCCGAATTCCTTGAAGGAAACCGACGCCATGGCGTTCGAACCGACGCCGATCACGACCTGGTAGGCGAACTCGCCACCGGCCAGGAACGAGGCCTTCTGGCCGCTGGTGGCCAGCAGCGACGGGTTGGCCAGCGTGTGGATGGCGCCCCGGGTCTCGAGCGCCTTCATCGCCGCCTCGAAGCCCAGGGTGCCGTTGTTGCGCAGGTACTTCAGCATGAGGTCGGAGCTCGCGTCGTAGCTGAACGGCTTCTCGGGATCGAGCGGGGCGTTCTCCCCCGTGATCAACTGGCTGTTGTAGATGCCGCCCATCAGCGTGCCGTCGAGCTGACGCATGGTCGTCTGACCGGCGCCGAGGGCATCCAGGCCCAGCTCGCGCAGGGCGTCGCCGGTGACCTCGGCCACCGTGCAGTGGAGCAGCACCTGCTTGTCGCCGTTGGGCACGTAGGCCACGACCTCGTAGATCCGGTAGCGACCGCTCTCGTCGTAGACCACCAGGTTGGTCGAGCCGACCGTCTTGGCGGTCACGATCACGGTGCGTGCCGAGCCCACCGCCGCGTCGGCGATCTCGGGCTCGGCAATGGCCACCGTGCGCACGTCCTCGTCGGAGGGCAGCACGGTCGAGTGCCCCACCGGGATGCGGATCACGTTCCCCGGGCCGGCCGCCAGCACCGCCGCGGGGATCACCGACAGGAGCAGCGCCAGCGCGGCGCCGCGCATCACGTCCCTGAGCTTCATGGATGACATCGGGCCAGCCTCCTGGATCCGGATGGGCGTCGTCATGGCGCGCCTACTTCCTGCTGCTGTCCGCGGGCAACGGCTCGTCGGACTTGTTCGTGCCGCGGATGACCGTGACGACCCGGGGGGCCGCCGGCTTGACCTGCACGGTCCGCACCATGGAGACGGCGCGGCGCGGCGCCGCGGGTTCGGCAGTACGTCCGCCCAGGTCGCTGTTCCGG
>CAYNPF010000314.1:0-3233 GCA_964398895.1 uncultured bacterium | reverse complement strand
GTGGTGACGCTGGTGGTGGACCGCTTCACCTGGCGCTCCGGCGAGGAGTCCCGCCTGGTGGAGTCCTGCGAGCAGGCGTTCCGCCGGGGCGAGGGGAGGCTCGAGCTGGTTCGCGGCGACCGCGAGCCCGAGGCGCGCAGCGAGCGCTGGGAGTGCTCGCACTGCGGCACGCCCGCTCCGCGTCCCGAGCCCGCGCTGTTCTCGTTCAACAGCCCGCTCGGCGTCTGTCCCACCTGCCGGGGCTTCGGCAACGTGCTCACGTTCACCGCCGACCTCATCGTCCCCGACCCGACGAAGACGCTGCGCGAGGGGGCGCTGAAACCGTGGGCGGGCTCGTGGCGCCGGCTGGCCTGGCCGCGGGTGGAGAAGTTCGCGCGCGAGCAGGGCATCCCGCTGGACCAGCCGTGGAACCGGCTCAAGGCCGAGCACCGTCGCTGGCTGCTGGAGGGTGGGGAGGGCTTCCGCGGCGTCATTCCCTTCCTCGAGCGGCGCAGGGAGAAGTCCTACAAGATCGGCAACCGCTTCCTCGTCAAGAAGTACCAGGCCGCGCTGCCCTGCGCCGACTGCGGCGGGACGCGGCTGCGCGCCGAGGCCCGCGCGGTGCGGCTGGGCGGGCGCACCATCGCCGAGGTCGGCGCCATGACCGTGGCCGAGGCGGCGCGCTGGCTGGAGGGACTCGACTTCGGCGAGACCGGGCGGGAGATCGCCGGGCCGGTGATGGCCGAGACCGGCTCGCGCCTGCGCTTCCTCGAGCGGGTGGACGTCGGCTACCTGACCCTCGACCGCGCGACGCGGACCCTGTCGGGCGGCGAAGCGCAGCGCATCGAGCTGGCCAACGCCCTGGGGGCGAACCTGGCCGAGACGCTCTACGTGCTCGACGAGCCGACGGTGGGGCTGCACCCGCGCGACACCGACCGCCTGGTGGCGATCCTGCGCGAGCTGGCCGGGCGCGGGAACACGGTGGTCGTCGTCGAGCACGAGCCGCTGGTCATGCGAGCCGCCGACCACGTGGTGGACCTCGGTCCGGGCGCCGGCGAGCTCGGCGGGCGCCTGCTCTACACCGGGCCGGGCGGGGCGGCGCTGGAGGCGGTGGACACCGACACGGCGCGCTACCTGCGCGGCGAGAAGCGGGTCGAGCGCGCCCGCCGCCCGGGGCGCCCGGTGGACTTCCTCACCGTGCGCGGGGCGACCCACCACAACCTCAAGGACGTGGACGCGCGCTTCCCGCTGGGGCGCCTCACCGCCGTGACCGGCGTGTCCGGCTCGGGCAAGAGCAGCCTGGTGGACGAGGTGCTCCACCGCGCGGCCCGCCGCGCGCTCGAGGACGCGGCGGGCGAGGAGCCGCCGGGGGCGCACTGCGAGATCACCGGGCTCGAGCGGCTGGAGCGCGTGGTGATGGTGGACCAGTCGCCGATCGGCCGCTCGCCGCGCTCCTGCCCGGTCACCTACCTCGGGGCCTTCGCCGCGCTGCGCGAGGTCTACGCCCGCCAGCCCGGCGCCCTGGCCCGCGGGCTGAAGGAGGGCGCGTTCTCGTTCAACACCCCCGGCGGGCGCTGCGAGGCCTGCGAGGGGGCGGGCTGGGTCACGGTGGAGATGTACTTCCTCGCCGACCTGCTGGTGCCCTGCGAGGTGTGCGGTGGCGACCGTTTCCGGCGCGAGGTGCTGGAGGTCCACTACCGTGGCCTGGACATCCGCCAGGCGCTCGACCTGACCGTGGACCAGGCCTTCGAGCACTTCGCGCGCGAGCCCCGCTTCACCCGGGCGCTGCACATCCTGAGGCGGGTCGGGCTGGGCTACCTCAGGCTCGGGCAGCCCGCCACCCAGCTCTCGGGCGGCGAGGCGCAACGGCTCAAGATCGCCCGCGAGCTGGCGGAGCGCCGGGCACCCACGCGACAGCGTGGGTCGGGGCCGACGCTGTACCTGCTGGACGAGCCCACGGTCGGTCTGCACTACGCCGACGTGCAGCGGCTGCTCGAGGTGCTGGACGACCTGACCGCGCGCGGCGACACGGTGATCGCGGTGGAGCACAACCTCGACGTGGTCCGCAACGCCGACTGGGTCGTGGACCTCGGCCCCGAGGGCGGCGAGGCCGGGGGCCGGCTGGTCGCCGAGGGTCCGCCCGAGACGATCGCGGCCTGCGCGGAGTCCTGGACCGGCCGCTTCCTGCGCGAGGCGATGGGCGGTTGAACGGGGCGGCGGCGCGGGGCAGACTCGGCCCATGGACGCCATCGCCGCCGCCGGCATCGAACGGCTCGACGAGTTCCGCTGGAGGATCCCGCGCACGGGTGCGATGCGCGTGCCCGGCGTCGTCTTCGCCGACCGCGCGCTGCTCGAGCCCATCCTCGCCGACCGTACGCTCGACCAGGTGCGCAACGCCGCGACCCTGCCGGGGATCCTCGAGGCCTCGATCGCCATGCCCGACGCCCACTGGGGCTACGGCCTGCCGGTGGGTGGCGTGGTGGCCTTCGACCCCGACGAGGGCGTGGTCTCGCCGGGCGCGGTGGGCTACGACATCGGCTGCGGCGTGCGCCTGATGCGCACGTCGCTCACCCGGGCCGAGCTGGAGCCGCGGATCGAGGCGCTGGCCGACGCGCTGCACCGGGAGGTGCCGTGCGGCGTCGGCTCCCGCGGGACCGTGCGCCTGGCCGGCCGCGAGGTGGACCGCGTGCTGCGCGAGGGGGCGCGCTGGGTGGTGGCGCGGGGGTGGGGCACGGCCGGGGACCTCGAGCGCTGCGAGGAGGCGGGCGTGCTCGACGGCGCGGATCCGGGCGGGGTCAGCGAGGCCGCGAAGGGGCGCGGTCGCGACCAGCTCGGCACGCTGGGCTCGGGCAACCACTTCCTCGAGGTGCAGGAGGTGGACGAGATCCACGACGAGGAAGCCGCCCGGGTGCTGGGCCTCGAGCGCGGCGGGATCACGGTGATGATCCACTGCGGCTCGCGCGGCCTGGGCCACCAGGTCTGCACCGACCACGTGCGCGACGTCTCGCGCAGGCTGGCCGGCTGGGGCATCGGCCTGCCCGATCGGCAGCTCGCCTGCGCGCCGCTCGGCAGTCCCGAGGCCGTCGCCTACCTGGGGGCGATGCGGGCCTCCGCGAACTTCGCCTGGGCGAACCGGCAGCTGATCGCCGACGAGGTGCGCCGCGCCTTCGAGCGCACGCTGCGGCGCGGCCGCGGGGCGCTGGGCCTGACGCTGGTCTACGACGTGGCGCACAACCTCGCCAAGTTCGAGCGCC
>CAYNPF010000313.1:0-3242 GCA_964398895.1 uncultured bacterium | reverse complement strand
CGGGCAGGGTCGTGTCCAGGCTCCGCGCCATCCATTCGCGGATCGCGCGGCCCAGTCGGGGGCGCCCGTCCACCCAGGCCCAGGGATGCTGGCACTGGAGGAAGATGTGCTCGGCGCGACCCGGCGCGCCCAGGGTGGCGAAGTCCTCGGGCAGCAGCGCGAAGGCGGAGGGGCGGCCGGTCCGCTCGGGCGCGGCGCGGTCCCACGGTTGCAGGGTCGGTTCGGTCACGACCTCATGGTAGTGGACCGAAGGACCCGGGCGAAAGGAGAGGGCGAGGTGTGGGGTGGGGGCGGGTGCGGGGGCGCTGGTGGGTGGTCGGACGGGCTGGCGGAGTCGTCTTCGCATGAGCCAGGCCGACTGGGTCAGTGGGGAGCGTCCCGTGCTGCAGATCGACTGCTGGCACGGACCTTTCCCGAAGTCGTCGCCGCGATCAGGGAACTCCTGAGGGCGGCGCTTCGCACACTAGTGCGCCGAGCGAAACTCCGGCGTGGTCGAAGGTCCGGTGCCTGCGAGGTTTCTGGCGAGCACGGCTCCGAGGGTCGCCCCGACCACCGCCGCGAGGGTCGCCGTCAGGAGGAAGAACAACACCCCGAGCTTCGTGGAGCAGATCGGCCCAGTTCCACCATTGGGGGCGGCCGCGCGAAGGAGCAGGAACAGCGACGTCGAGGCGACAGCCGGGACGAGTTGCGCCAAGAAGCCGATAGATGCTCCGGCCGCGGCTCCCCGCTGAGTGAGGCTGCGATGGTTGCGGCCCATCGCTGCAGGCCAGATCAGCGCGACAAGAACCAGGCTGCTCATACCGGAGCAGGCCGCCCATCGGCCGCCGTGCATGGACCCAACAACCATCGCCACCGCAAGCAGTCCAACTGCGGGAATCGGGACTCGTCGGAAGGCGAGAGTCGCCTCAGGGCGTCGAGCCCCGAGTACAGCGGCGATGGGAATCGAGACCAGCCAGGTCGCCCCGAGGGCGAAGGGACAGCCAATCGAGTATCTGCGGGAGAGTGGAGCAAGCAGCTCTCCACTGAACGCCATCGCGAGGGCGGCGAGAATCGGCGACAGCAGGATTGCTATCATGACTGCCGTCAACGCGCGCTGTCGGGTTTCCGCTGCGCCCTCGATGAGACCCGGGGTTCTCTGCGAGTGGCTGCGCTGAACCCGTGAGATCAAGATCCCGAGCACTGCGCCGAGCGGCGCCGCGACGAGCAGGCCGCCGACGATCGTGATGAGGTCCATCAGGCCGACGACCAGCGCACCGAGCTCGAGTTGGCTCCACGAATGCGTCAGCGAGAACTGCATGCTCACGATGACGTAGGACAGGGTCACAATCAGATAGGACGCGGATGCGCCCGCCAGGGCTGCGCGCCGGATCCGATGCCGTCCTGAACCCGGTACGTACCAATGCCAGATCGCCGGCACGATGAGCAAGGCTGTCAGGGCGGGACCGAGAGCCAGCGCCGGGTTACACCCCCTGTTGCTCAGGTAGAGCGGAAGGGATGCAGCCGTGAACAGCGCCGTCGGTAACCACGTCTCTCGGGCGAAAGCGCGCATGAGGCAGTTATCGGCACACGAGTCCCCGGTCCCGACCATGTTCGCGACCGCACACTGGTGTGGCGTCGCAGAGCACGCCGAGTAGGAACTCCGTGGTGGCGCAACTCAGGGAGATGGTCGGGTTGCGGCGGGGGGGCGGAGCGGGTGGCGCAGGCGGGGCTGGACGGCAAGAGGCACTCCTGACATTCTCGCGAGCATGACTGGAACTCGGTTCTGGGGGGGGCTCGGATTCGCGGGGCGGGTGGCAGGCCTGCTCACATGCGCCCTTGCCCTCATGCCCGGGCCCGCCGGGGCCAGCCGCGTGGCGCGGCGGGTGATGCCCGATGCGCTCACGGCTGCCGATTCGGCCCGGGCGGCGGTGCTCGCCACCTGCGTCCGTGGGGGCACCGAGGCGATCCCCGCACTCTTCCGGGTAGAACGACGGCTCGGCGGGGTGGTTCCGGACTCGTTCACCGCCTATCCGCCGTTCGGTGTCTCCCGCGGTGGAGTACCTCTGCGGGCGGGCTATCACTACGGCCTCCTGCTTCGGGACGTGCCCCCGCCGACAGGGCCCGAGTTCCGGCGGGTCTTCGCGTGGCGCGAGCCGGCCCAGTTCGAGGTGTGGCATTCGGATGTGGTCAGGCCCGAAGCCAGTGCCGCCTTCGACGACAGCGCGGCGGCGGCGCTCTATGCCGAGATCTGGTCGCTGCCTCGACGCGGGCCCTCCGCGCGGGTCTCGACCCTGGCCGGGTGGGCGCGTTCCGGCGGCCCCGCGCTCGATTGGGCTGCCGAAGTCGTGGAGCGACATCGCGAGGTCTGGGGGGGGCCGCTTCGGGACTTCTTCCTCTGCCGGGTGAGGAAGGGCTGGACGGCGAACCAGGACTGGGCCGCGCGTCGGCTGGCGATGCACCCGGACACGGTGACGCGTGCCGAGTTCCTCCGGATCGCCTCGGGTGACAGCCTCACGTGGGAACTCGCCATCCTCGTCGGCTCCTGCGATCGAACTTCATGGGTGCGGCGGGTGATTCTCACGCTCGGGGAGAGGACGCTCGTGGGTATGCCGGGGCCGGTCCCGAGCGTGTTCCCGCTGGGGGCCGAGGAAGGCCAGCGCTGGGCGACGATCCTGGGCACGCTCGGCGCCCTGACCGAGGCGCTGTCACCGGACAGCTCGGCAGCCGAACGGCGTCTGCTCCTCCGCATCGCGGAAGCGGTGCCCTCGCGGCACTGGCTGCGCTACGCGGCGCTACGGCCACTGGCCCGCGATACGTCGGCGATCGTGCGCAATCTCATCTGGCAGACGGTGCAGGGGGACACGGCCTCGCTGCAAGTACAGGTCGCCGACGGCCCCGAGCCCGACGAGGTCACGGCGTACTGGACCACGGATGAGCTGCACCGCGCCCTGCAGGACACCTCCGAGGTCATCCGGTACTACGCCATGCAGGAAGTGGGGCGGCGCCGTGACCCTGCCGGTGCGGACACGCTCCTGGCCTGGCTTCGCGATGACCGGATGCCGGGCGGTGGGGAGATCCCGCTGGTGCTCGCATGCAGGATGATTGAGTTCCTGGGCGAGACGCGCAGCCCGGCAGCTGTCGAGGACCTGCTGCAATGGGGGAGGATCCCAGACGAATACGTCCACATGGCGGTCATGACGGCGCTCCCCTCGATCGGGGACCGACGTGGCGCATCACTGTTCCGGCGACTGGCCTGCGTGCCC
>CAYNPF010000312.1:0-3263 GCA_964398895.1 uncultured bacterium | reverse complement strand
TGCCGTACGCCGCATCCAATATCTCCGCCATGAAGCCCGTTCCCCTGGAAGTCCGCCTGCCCGTCGCCGCGCCCGGCCCCTCGCCGGCCGCGCCCGGTCCGGTCGCGCCAGGTCCGGTCGCGATCGAGCTGGAGATCACCGGCATGCACTGCGCCTCGTGCGTGGCGCGCGTGGAGCGCGCACTGGCCGGCGTGCCCGGCGTGGCGACGGCGGCCGTCAACCTCGCCACCGGGCGGGCGTTCGTCACCGCGCGCTCGCCGCTGGCGAACGAGCCGCTGATCGGGGCCGTGCGGCGCGCCGGTTTCGGCGCGCGGGCGGTCACGGCGCCGCTGGCCGCCGCCGCCGCGGTGCTCCGCTCGGAGCAGCGGGCGCTGGCGCGCCGCTTCGTGCTCGCCGCCGCGCTCTCGCTGCCGGTGCTCGTGCTCGGCAACCTCGGCATGCTGCCGGGGCTGCGCGCCATCCCGCCGCGGCTGCAGGCCTGGATCCAGCTCTCCTTCGCCACCCCGGTGCAGTTCTGGGCCGGCTGGCCGTTCCTGCGCGGCGCCTGGATCGCCCTGCGTCGCCGCGTCGCCGACATGAACCTGCTGGTCGGCATCGGCACGCTCACCGCCTACCTGGCCTCGCTGGCCGCGACGGTGTCCCCGCGCGGCGGCGGGCACGTCTACTTCGACACCGCCGCGGTGATCGTCACGCTCATCCTGCTCGGCCGGCTGCTCGAGTCGCGGGCGCGCGCCGGCACCTCGCAGGCGCTGCGGCGGCTGCTCGACCTGCGGCCGCGCACGGCGCGGCGGCTGCGCGACGGCGGCGAGGCCGAGGTGCCGCTCGCCGAGGTCGTGCCCGGCGACGAGCTGCTGGTGCGCCCGGGCGAGCAGGTGCCGGTGGACGGGATCGTGCTCGAGGGCCGCTCGAGCCTCGACCTGTCGCTGCTCACCGGCGAGTCGCTGCCGGTGGAGGTCGGGCCGGGCGAGCGCGTCAGCGGGGCGACCCTGAACCAGTCGGGCGCCTTCCGCATGCGGGTGGAGCGGGTCGGCGCCGGCTCGATGCTGATGCAGATCGTGCGGCTGGTGGAACGCGCCCAGGCCGGCAAGGCCGACGTGGCGCGGCTGGCCGACCGCGTCGCGGCGGTGTTCGTGCCGACGGTGGCGGCGGTGGCTCTCGCCGCCTTCGCGGCCTGGCTGCTGCTCGGGCCCGAGCCGCGGCTGGGCGGCGCGATGATGAAGCTCGTGGCGGTGCTCATCATCGCCTGCCCCTGTGCCCTGCGGCTGGCGCGGCGCACGCTGCAGGTCATCCGCCAGGGCCTGTTCTGGGCGTTCCTCTACAACAGCCTCGGTATCCCGATCGCCGCCGGCGTGCTCTACCCGCTGTTGCGCAGCGGCGGTCCGGTGGGCCCGATCCTCGGCTGGGAGGGCACGCTGCACCCCATGCTGGCCTCGCTGGCCATGGCGCTGTCGAGCGTGTCGGTCGTCACCTCCTCGCTGCGCCTGCGCCGCTTCGCCTAGGGCGCGGGCTGGTCGGCGCGCGCGCGCGGGAGTATCGTGGCGGCACGCCTCCGTGCGACCGCGCGTGCGGCGCGGGCGACGGACGCGGCCTCGAGGGAACGAAGCCATGAGCGTGCTGCGCCGCGATCCGACCAGCGGACGCTGGGTCATCTTCGGCAACCCGCCGCCGCCGGTGCGCACCCCCGGCGATCCGTGCCCGTTCTGCGAGGGGCACGAGTCCATGACGCCGCCCGAGGTGTTCGCCATCGGCCCCGTCGGCCGCAAGCCCGACACGCCCGACTGGACGGTGCGGGTCGTGCCGAACGCGCGCCCGCTGCTGCGCATCGAGGGCGCGCTCGAGCGCCACGCCGATCTCATCTACGACACCACCTCGGGCACCGGCGCCCACGAGATCGTGATCGAGACGCCGCAGCACCATCGGAGCCTGACGGCGCTGCCCCCGGCGCAGGTGGCGCTGGTGCTGCGCGCCTGGGCGGAGCGCATCCGCGACCTCAAGCGCGACGCGCGCTTCCGCTCGATCTTCGTGTTCAAGAACCAGGGCGCGCTGGCCGGGGCCTGGCTGCCGGACCACACCCACTCGCAGGTCATGGCCCTGCCGGTGATGCCCAAGGCGCTCAAGGAGATCCTCGACACGGCGCGGGCCCACTACCGGGTCAAGGAGCGCTGCGTCTTCTGCGACCTGCTGCGCGAGGAACTGGAGTACGGCGAGCGGATCGTCCGGCTCAGTGACCGTTTCGTGGCGCTGACGCCGTACGCCGCGCGTTACCCCTACGAGTTCTGGATCCTGCCGCGCGAGCACGGCGCCGACTTCGAGACCGGCACGGCCGCCGACTTCGGCGACCTGGCGGAGATGCTGCTCGCCACGCTGGCGCGGCTCGAGGACATCCTGCCCGAGCCCGCCTACAACCTGTTCCTCTACAGCAGCCCGAACCGCGATCAGCGCCGCGGTTACTGGACCACGCTGGCCCAGGACTTCCACTGGTACATCGCGGTGATGCCGCGGGTCACGCAGGTGGCGGGGTTCGAGGTGGGCAGCGGCCTGCAGGCCAACGCCGTGCTGCCCGAGGACGCGGCCCGCATGCTGCGTTCGGCCACCGCGCTGCGCGGCGGCGAGGAGGCCTAGCCGAGGCCGAGCTCGTCGAGATCGTCCTCGTCCATGCCCAGCAGGTGCCCGACCTCGTGGCGCACGGTGATGCCCACCTCGCGCTTCAACTCCTCGCGGTCGGCGCAGGCGCGCAGCAGGTTGCGTCGGAAGAGGTAGATGGCCTCCGGCACGCCGGGCAGATCGAGGTGCCCGCGCTCGAGCAGGTTGCGACCCACGAACAGGCCGAGCAGGTCGGGCGGCAGCGGCGGATCCTCGGCGGTGAGGATCTCGCGGCGCGGCAGGTCGTCCACGATCACCGGTACCTCGTCGAGCTTGCGGCGGAACGGCGCCGACAGACCGCGCAGGCTCTCCTCGACCAGGGCGGCGAAGTCCGCCTCCGGGATCTCCAGCGGCCCGGCGAAGGTCTCCGGGTCTATGGCGCGGGCCTCGGCGGCGTGCTCGCGGGCGTCGTCCTCGCGCCCGAGGTACTCGGCGAGGCGCGAGAGCAGGTCGTGGCCCTCGGCGAGGTCGCGGTTCACCGCCACCGCCCGCTCGGCGTCGGCGTAGGCGGTCTCGAAGCGGATCAGCTCGAAGGCGGCCACCGCCCGCAGGTAGAAGAACAGGGCGGGATCGGCCGAGCGCTCGGCGCCGGCCAGGGCCTCGAGCGCGGCGGCGGGCTC
>CAYNPF010000311.1:0-3270 GCA_964398895.1 uncultured bacterium | reverse complement strand
CCGCACGCGCTCGGCCAGCTCGCGGGTGACCGACTCGGCCGCCGGCGGCTCGGCCATGGCCACCGGGGTCAAGGTGACGAACGGTGAGCTGGGCATGGATCCCGACGGCCGCCCGATCGGCAACCTGATCGAGGCCGCGGCGGCGCGGGGCCTGGCCACCGGCGTGGTCACCACCGCCTCGGTCACCGACGCCACGCCCGCGGCGTTCACGGCGCACGTCGCCGATCGCCGCGGCGAGGACGACGTCGCCGCGCAGCAGGTGGCGTTGCGTCCCGACGTCCTGCTGGGCGGGGGCCGGCGGCGCTTCCTGCCGGTCGGCGCGGGCGGCACCCGCACCGACGGCCGAGACCTGCTGGCCGAGGCGCGCCGCGGCGGCACCGGGATCGCGCGGACGCGCGCCGAGCTGGCGGCGGCCGCGCGCACGCCGCTGCTCGGGCTGTTCGCCGCCGACGCGCTCGACCTCGAGCTGGACCGCGATCCGGCGGTGCAGCCCTCGCTGGTGGAGATGACCGACGCCGCGCTGCGCCTGCTGACCGCCCGGACCTCCGGGACCGCAGACGACCGAGCCGGCTTCCTGCTGGTGATCGAGGGCGCCCACCCCGACGACGCCGAGCACGATCACGACGGAGCAGCCGCGGCCCGCGAGGTCGAGGCCTTTGACGCGGCGGTGGCGGCGGTGCTCGACTTCGCGCGGCGCGACGGGAGCACCCTGGTGGTGGTCGCGCCCGATCACGAGACCGGTGGCCTGGCCCTGGGCCGCGGCGACGGCGAGAGCAGCGCCCACGACCTGCGGCCGGAGGCGCTGCGCCGGGCGCGGACCTCGCTGTGGCGCATGGCCGACTCCATCCTGGCCGGCGCCGAGCCGCTGGGAGTGGCACGGCGCGGCACCGGCCAGGACGACCTCACGCCGGAGGAGACGAAGGCGCTGCGTCGCGCCCGCGATCGCGGCGCGCTGCTGGCCGCCCTGGACGGGATCGAGAACCGGCGCGCCCGGATCGGCTGGGCCACCGGCTGGCACACCGCGGTGGACGTCGGGCTGTGGGCCTGGGGACCGGGCAGCGCGCGCTTCCGCGGCCTGATCGAGAATACCGACGTGGCGCTCCGACTGGCCGGCCTGCTCGACCTCGACCTCGCGGCGGCCACGGCCCGCTGGCGCGGGGCGCCCGTGCCCCGCTGAAGCACCGGGCCGCCACCGGCGCGGCCCGCGCGCCTGCGACCCGATTACGCTTGTCCCGCGGCCGCGGCCTGCTATCGTAACCGCGGCCGCCCTCATCGGACCCCATGCCGCGGCCAGGAGGATGCGGATGCACATGAACTGGAACTGGGTGCTCATCGTGGCGGGCGCGGTGATGGTGCTGATCGAGGTGGCGCTCGGCGGCTTCGCCGGGTTCGACCTGGTCCTCATCGGCTCATCGTTCGTGCTGGGCGGGATCCTCGGCCTGGCGTTCTCCAGCCCGGTCACCGGAGTGGTGACGGCGAGCGCGCTGTGCCTGCTCTACATCGCCCTGGGGCGCCGCTGGGTACGGGGCCGGCTGAAGCGGCCGGGCATCCACACGAACACCGACGCCCTCATCGGGCAGCGCGCGCTGGTGATGCAGGCCATCTCCACGCACCAGCCCGGGCAGGTGCGCCTGCGCGACGAGGTGTGGCGCGCCCGTCCTGCCGCCGGCGAGAGCGCGGCGCTCGAGGTCGGCAACGAGGTCACGGTCGAGGGCGTGGACGGCGTCACGCTCCTCGTGCGGAGGTCGTGATGTTGGACAATCCCGGCACGATCGGCACCGTTCTGCTGTTCATCGTCCTGTTCATCGCGCTCATCGCCCTGGCGCGGGCCGCCCGCATCGTCTCGCAGTACGAGAAGGGACTGGTCATGCGGCTGGGCAAGTACAAGGCCACCGCCGACTCGGGCCTCACCTTCCTCGTGCCCGTGATCGAGGACATGATCAAGGTGGACATGCGTGAGCGCGTCATCAACGTCGAGCCGCAAAAGGTCATCACCAAGGACAACGTTTCGGTGACGGTGGACGCGGTCATCTACTACCGCATCATTGATCCGGTGAAGGCCACCTTCGAGGTGCAGAACTTCGCCTACGCGGCCACCACGCTGGCCCAGACCAACCTGCGCAACCTGATCGGCGACAAGTCGCTCGACGAGACGCTGACCGCCCGCGACGTGATCAACGCCAACCTGCGCGCCGTGCTCGACGAGGCCACGAACACCTGGGGCGTCAAGGTCACGCGCGTCGAGGTGCAGAAGATCGACCCGCCGGCCGACATCACCGAGGCGATGTCGCGCCAGATGAAGGCCGAGCGCGACAAGCGCGCCAACATCCTCGAGGCCGAGGGGGTGAAGCAGGCGCAGATCCTCCAGGCCGAGGGGGTGCGCCAGTCCGAGATCCTGCGGGCCGAGGGCGACGCGCAGGCCCGCATCACCCGCGCCACCGCCGAGGCCAAGGCCATCGAGATGGTCTCGAACGCCGCCGAGGCCTTCTTCAAGGAGCGGGCCGAGGTGAGCAAGCGGCTCGACGTGCTCAACACCGTGCTCGCCAACCAGACCAAGTTCATCGTGCCCGCCGGCTCGGACCTGGTGAACGTGCTGGGCCTGGACGACAAGGCCACGCCGGTGGTGCCGCTACCCAGGAAGTAGCGCGGCGAGACGGCCGCGGCAACCAGCGTCCCCGGGGCCCGCGAGGGCTCCGGGGACGTTTGCACAAAGGGGGACACCCGCGCCGCGCCGCGCGGGCGCGTCAGCGGACCGTGGCCGCCCGCAGGCTCAGCGCCCGACCGGTCCGAAGAACGCCGACGCGGTGGCGAACGTCCGGCGGAACGCCGCGTCCACCTCGGCGCGACGCGACTCGACCACCGGGAACGGATCCTCGTGCGTGTAGGGATGGTCGAAGTCGGCCACCTCCACCCGGACCGGGATGTCGCGGGACGCTCCCTGCAGCGTGTTCACCACCTCGTACGGCGGCGCCACGGCATCGCGGGCCAGCGCCAGGCCCAGCAGCCGCGGCGCCAGACGCCGGAAGCCGGCCTCGCGCAGCTCCCGCATGCGGTCGTAGCGGAGCATCGAACGCAGGAACACGCCCTCGGGATGCGCCTCGCCCAGGTGGTGCCGCAGCCGTTCGGAGTCGCGCAGGTGGTTCTCGAGATGCTCGACCACGTAGGAGTACAGCGCCACGTTGGCCTCGCTGTCGAGGATGAAGCGCGACACCGGCGACATCCGGTTGAACACCGCACCGCCGCAGAACATGCACAAGCGGGCGTCGGCGA
>CAYNPF010000310.1:0-3271 GCA_964398895.1 uncultured bacterium | reverse complement strand
TGACCGAGGCGCGCGTGCGCGCGCTGGTGCCGGCCGACTTCGAGTGCCGGGTGGTGGACGTCGCGCCGCCCGGACACGTGCGCCTGGACGACCCGCGGGTGCGCGAGCTGGTCGAGCGCAGCGGGCGGCCGGCGAGCGGCAAGCAGGCCTGGACCGACGTGGCCCGCTTCACCGCGCTGGGCGTGCCGGCGGTGAACTACGGCCCCGGCCTGCCGGAGCTCAGCCACATGGCCGACGAGTACTGCCCGACGCCGAACCTGCTGCGGGTGCACGACGTGCTGGCCGGTTTCCTCGCGGAGGCGTGACGATGAACGCTGGAGCACGGGACGAAGCGACGGACGGGCTGCCGCGGGAGCGCTGGATGCGGGTGATCGGCGAGGCCTACGCCGGCCGCCGGACGCTCGAGGACGGCGAGGTGCGCGGCGCGGTGGAGGGGGCGGTGGCGGCGCTGGACGCGGGCGAGCTGCGCGTGGCCGAGAAGCTCCCGGGGCCGGGCGGCGCGGCCGAGTGGGTGACCCACGGCTGGCTGCAGGAGGCGCTGGCGCTCTACTTCCGGCTGCGGGTGGCGAGCACCGTCGAGCTGGGGCCCTTCGAGTACCACGACAAGGTGCTGCTCAAGCGCAACCTCGCGGCGGCCGGCGTGCGCGTGGTGCCGCCCGGGGTGGCCCGCTACGGCTCGTTCCTCGAGCCGGGCGTCGTGCTGATGCCGGGCTACGTGAACATCGGGGCGCGCGTCGGGGCCGGCACGATGGTGGACACCTGGGCCACCGTCGGCTCCTGCGCGCAGGTCGGCGCCCGCGTGCACCTGTCGGGCGGCGTCGGGCTCGGCGGCGTGCTCGAGCCGCCGCAGAGTCGGCCGGTGATCGTCGAGGACGACTGCTTCGTCGGCTCGCGCGCCATCGTCGTGGAGGGCGTGCTGGTGGAGGAGGCGGCGGTGATCGGCGCCGGCGTGGTGCTCACCGGCTCGACGCCGATCGTGGACGTCACCGGGAGCGAGCCGGTGATCACGCGAGGCCGCGTGCCGGCGCGCGCGGTGGTCATCCCCGGCACGTTGCCGAAGACCTTCCCGGCCGGCAGCTTCGGCGTGCCGTGCGCGCTGGTCATCGGCCGCCGGCGCGAGTCCACCGACCGCAAGACCTCGCTGAACGACGCGCTGCGCGAGTACGGCGTGCCGGTCTGAGGCGCGCGACGCGGGAATCGACGGGGGCGTCCCACGGCCGCTCGGCGGTTCCGCCGTCGCGGCCGCGTCGTACTCCTTGTCCTCTGCGGCCTCCCGCATCCTCGGCTTGCGGTTCGTGAATCGTCCGGGCTAGACTGCGGTCCTGCAAGTCCCTGGCGGTTCCCGAGGCGACCCGCTCCCGACCTGGACGTCCGGCACGGTGTGCCGCGCCACCGGGCGGACGGTTGCCCGCAGCGTGGAGGCGTGCTTGGCCATCGTCCGTCTCGAAGGACTGTCCGTGTTCGGCCATCACGGGGCCCGCCCCTTCGAGAAGGAAGCGGGGCAGCGCCTCGAGGTGGACGTGGAGCTGGAGCCCGCCGACGACCGGGCCGAGCACAGCGACAAGCTCGCCGACGCCACCGACTACGACGCCATCTACCACACCGTGCGCGAGATCGCCGAGGGCCGCAGCTTCCACCTGCTCGAGGCCCTGGCGGCGACCATCGCCGAGGCGCTGCTGGAGCGCTTCGGCATCCGCCGCATCCGCGTGCGCATCGCCAAGCAGAACCTGGGCTGGACCACCGGCGGCCGGGCGGTCGTCGAGGTGAGCCGGGAGCGCCGGGCATGAAGGCCTTCGTCGGCCTCGGCTCCAACCTGGGCGAGCGCGAGACCATGATCCGGGCCGCCCTGGAGGAGCTGGCGCGCCTGCCGGAGACGACGCTGGAGCGGGCCTCCTCGCTCTACGACACCGAGCCGGTGGGCGAGACCCAGCAGCCCAACTTCCTCAACGCGGTGGCCCAGATCGAGACCGGGCTGACCGCCCGGCAGTTGCTGTGGAACCTGCTGCTGATCGAGAAGCGGCTGGGCCGCGTGCGCACGCGGCACTGGGGACCGCGCTCGATCGACCTCGACCTGCTGCTCTACGGCAGCGAGGTCGTGGACGAGCCCGACCTTCGCGTTCCGCACCCCGAGCTGCTCCGTCGCTCGTTCGTGCTCGTCCCGCTGGTGGAGCTCGATCCGCTCGTCGTCCATCCCGTGACGGGGGAGACGCTGCTCGCCCACCTGTCCCGCCTCCACAGCACCCGGCCGCCGGTGAAGCGGGGCAGCCGGCTGTGGAACTGAACGGCCCATGACCCGAACCTCGCCGTGGAGCCCATGACCGAGAACCGGTACATCGCCATCGAGGGCGTGATCGGCGTCGGCAAGACCAGCCTGTCGAAGCTGCTGGCGGATCGCCTGAAGGCGCAGCTCGTGCTCGAGGAGGTCGAGGAGAATCCGTTCCTCAAGGACTTCTACCGCGACCGGGCGCGCTACGCCTTCCAGACCCAGATGCACTTCCTCTTCAGCCGCTACCAGCAGCAGCGCAGCCTGCGACAGACGGAGCTGTTCAGCGACCGCCTGGTGGCGGACTACATCTTCTCCAAGGACCGCATCTTCGCCGGCCTGAACCTCTCCGACCGGGAGCTGGCGCTCTACGAGCGGCTGGAGGGCTGGCTGGAGCTCGACGTCGTCAAGCCCGACGTGGTGATCTACCTGCAGGCCAACCCGGACACGTTGATGGAGCGCATCAACCGCCGCGGCCGGCCGTTCGAGCGGGACATGGATCGCGATTACATCAAGCAGCTCAACGAGGCCTACAACCACTTCTTCTTCCACTACGTGGACGCGCCGTTGCTGGTGGTGAACACCAACGCCATCGACTTCGTGAACAACCCCGACGACTTCGAGGACCTGCTCCACCGCATCGTGTCGCACCGGCAGGGCACGGTCTACTACGCGCCGCTTGAGCGACCGACGGCGGGATCATGAGCGCGAGCCCGAAGCCGGACGCCCGCGGGCGCTGGACCGCGCCGGCCATCGTCGCGCTCAAGCGGCGCGGCGAGCCGATCGCCGTGCTGACCGCCTACGACTACCCGATGGCGCGGATCGCCGACGAGGCCGGGGCCGAGATGCTGATCGTCGGCGACAGCGTGGGCATGGTGGTGCTGGGCCACGAGAGCTCGCTGCCGGTGACGATGGCGGACATGCTGCACCACGTGAAGGCGGTGACCCGGGCGCGGCCGCGCTCCCTGGTGGTGGCGGACATGCCGTTCCTGTCCTACCAGGCCTCGG
>CAYNPF010000309.1:0-3273 GCA_964398895.1 uncultured bacterium | reverse complement strand
GTGCTCGTGGACCTGGTGTCCGCCGACCTCGACGAGTCCATGGCCCGCTATCCGGACGTGCGGCGCAGCGGCGACCTGCTGATCGCCGAGGTCTTCGTGCCCAACGCCTTCGGCGGTGCGGGGGCGACGTTGTGGGGCATCGCGGCGCCGTTGTTCAACGAGGCCGGGGAGCGGATCGGCGCCATCGAGTCCATCCGCGACGTCAGCCGGCAGCGCCGGGACAGCGAGGCACTGCGCGCCGGCGGCGCGCTGCTGCGCGCCACGCTCGAGGCGGCGGCCGACGGCATTCTGGCGGTGGGGGAGAAGGGCAGGGTCCTCCACTGGAACCGGCGCTTCGCCGAGCTGTGGCGGATGCCGACCGATCTGCTGGAGGAGCGCGACGACGCGCGCCTGCTCGCCTACGTCGCCGACCAGCTCGAGGACCCGG
This sequence comes from uncultured bacterium, assembly GCA_964398895.1. Classification (GTDB taxonomy): domain Bacteria; phylum Eisenbacteria; class RBG-16-71-46; order RBG-16-71-46; family RBG-16-71-46; genus JANXPZ01. The sequence continues at coordinate 2,846 of CAYNPF010000309.1, read as the reverse complement.
GGACGTTCCGCGAGCGCGTGGATGCGCTCTATGCGTCGCGCGATGAGGCCGTGGACGTCGTCCGCTTCCGGGACGGCCGGGTCCTCGAGCGCGCCTCCTTCCCGCTGCTGCAGGGCAGCGAGGTGCGCGGCCGGGTCTGGAGCTTCCGCGACGTGACCGCCCGGGCGCGGGCGGAACGGACGATCCAGGAGAGCGAGCGCCGCTATCGGGCGCTGTTCGAGTCGGCGGCCGACGCCATCTTCCTCATGCAGGACGGACGCTTCGTGGACTGCAACGAGCGCACGCTGGAGGTGTTCCGCTGCACCCGCGAGCAGGTCATCGGCGCCGAGCCGACGCGCTTCTCGCCGCCGCGGCAGCCCGACGGCAGCGACTCGTCGGCGGGGGCCCATGCGCACATCGCCGCCGCCCTGGCGGGGGAGCGCCAGGTCTTCGAGTGGGTCCACTCCCACGCCGACGGCAGTCCGTTCGATGCCGAGGTCAGCCTCACCCGGGTGGAGCTGCCCTCGGGCGCGCACCTGCTCGCCATCGTGCGCGACGTCACCGAGCGTCGCCGGGCGCAGGAGGAGCGGCTGCGGCTCGAGCGCCGCCTGCTCCATTCCCAGAAGCTGGAGAGCCTGGGCGTGCTGGCGGGCGGCATCGCGCACGACTTCAACAACCTGCTCATGGCCATCCAGGGCAACCTGGAGCTGGCCCGGACCGGGCTCGCTCCCGGCTCGGCGCCGCACGCGCGGCTCGGGGACGCCCTGCGGGCGGTGCAGCGGGCCGCCGACCTGACGCACCAGATGCTGGCCTACTCCGGGCGCGGGCGCTTCGTCGTCCGCCGCCTCGACCTCAGCGCGCTGGTGGAGGAGAACGCCCATCTCTTCCGCGCCTCGATCGCCCACACCACCACGCTGGCGCTGCACCTCGAGCCGGACCTGCCGCCGATCGAGGCCGACGGCGGCCAGGTGCAGCAGGTGATCATGAACCTCATCACCAACGCGGCGGAGGCCGTCGGCGAGGCTCCCGGCACCATCCACCTGTCCACCGGCGTGATCGAGTGCGACGCGGCCGAGCTGGCCCGCAGCCGGGTGGACGAGAAGCCGGCCCCGGGGCCCTTCGCCTTCCTCGAGGTGGCCGACACCGGCTGCGGGATGGACGCCGAGACCGAGCGGCGCATGTTCGACCCCTTCTTCACCACCAAGGTCACCGGCCGCGGCCTCGGAATGGCGGCGGTGCAGGGGATCGTGCAGGGCCACCACGGCGCGCTGTTCCTCGACAGCACGCCCGGACGGGGGACCCGCGTGCGCGTGCTGTTCCCGCTGGCCGCTGCCGCACCGCCGGAGGAGGCGCCGGCCAGCGGGCCGGCCCCGGCGGTCGGTGCCGAGCCGGGCGGACCCTCGCGCGGTCTGGTCCTGCTGGTGGACGACGAGGAGGCGGTGCGCGAGTCGTCCGCCCTGCTGCTCGAGTTCCTGGGCTTCGGCGTGGTCCAGGCGGCCGACGGTCTCGAGGCGGTCGAGCTGATGCGCGCGCGCGGGGACGAGATCGTCGCCGTGCTGCTCGATCTCACCATGCCGCGCCTGGACGGCATCGCGGCGCTCGAGGAGATCCTCGCCATCCGGCCCGACGCGCGGATCGTCCTGTGCAGCGGCTACGACGAGCCCGACGTGCGCAGCCGCACCGCCGGGCGGCTGGCGGGATTCCTCGCGAAGCCGTTTGACCTGGACGACCTCGAGCGCGTCCTGGCGGAGGCGCTGCGGGCGCCGGCCTGAGCCGCGCGCCCGCGCGGCGGCCGCGGCTTGCCGCAGCCTTCGGCGCCAGCCTATAGTCGGCGCTCCGAACCCGTTCCGCCCGGCGACGATCACCCGGCCGCGCCGTCCGCAAGGAGCGTATGCCCGACACGATCCGCTGCCCCGGTTGCGGGCAGGAGAACCCGGCCGACCGCCCGCGCTGCGGCGGTTGCGACCGGCCGCTGCGTCCGGCGGCGGACGAGCCCGCCGCCGCCGAGCCGGTCATCTTCCTGCGTCGCCCCGAGCGCCGGCAGCGTCCGCGCCCGGCGCTCGCGAACCCGCTGGTCCTCTGGGGCTCGGTCGCCGCGGTCGTTGGCGTGGCGGTGATCTACAACGTCTACACCGGCGCCTACCGTCGCGGCCCGGCGCCGATCGAGGGCGCCACTCCCGCGCAGCAGCGCGCCGCCGACAGCCTGCGCGTGGTCCTCGGCCGCGATTCCACCGACGTGTCCGCCCTGGTCGCCCTCGGCGACGTCTTCTACGACACCGCCAACTGGCGGCAGGCGGCGGACCGCTACGAGCGCGCGCTGGCGCTCGACTCGAGCCGCGTGCGCGTGCTGGTGGACCTCGGCGTCTGCCGCTACAACGACGGCGACGCGGCCGCGGCCGAACGGATCCTCCAGCGGGCGCTGCGGCGCGAGCCCGGGAACGCGCGGGCGCTGTTCAACCTCGGCGTCCTCCACGAGGTCGCCGGCGACGATGCCGGCGCGCTCGGCTTCTACCAGCGGACGCTGGCCGCGGGCGCCGCGGGCCCGGTGGCCCGGGCGGCGTGGCAGCACGTGCAGGACATCCGGCGGCGGGCGGGGTCGGCCTCGGCGGTCTCCGCTCCCCGGGGGGCGCCGAGGTCGGGCGCGGCCGGCGGGGGCCCGCGCCCAGCGAAAGGACAGCGATGATGGATTCCACCCTCTACGATCTCGTCGTCGTCGGCACCGGACCGGGCGGCTACGTCGCCGCCATCCGGGCCGCCCAGCTCGGTCTGCGCACCGCGGTGGTCGAGAAGGACGAACTCGGTGGCACCTGCCTGAACTGGGGCTGCATTCCCACCAAGGCGTGGATCGTCTCGGCGCACCTGCTCGA
>CAYNPF010000308.1:0-3279 GCA_964398895.1 uncultured bacterium | reverse complement strand
CTGCAAGCGTCGGGGGCGCCCCGGAGCCGCGCGAGCGGTCCCGGAGGCGCCCCCGGTCGTTGAGGGTCGGCGCTCCTACTCGCGGACCTCGAAGTCCAGCACCGCGTGCGTCGGGTATCCGCCCAACCGTGCGCGTCCCCCCAGCCCGACCAGTTCCACCAGGAAGGTGATGCCCAGCACCTTCCCTCCCAGGCGCTCCACGAGGCGGGCCGTGGCCAGGGCCGTGCCGCCGGTGGCCAGCAGGTCGTCCACGATGACGACGCCCTGCCCGGGCGACAGCGCGTCGGCGTGCATCTCGAGCGCGTCCTCGCCGTACTCCAGGGCGTAGGCTTCCCGCACCGTGGCGGCCGGCAGCTTGCCCGGCTTGCGGGCGAGCACCAGCGGCACCTGCCAGCGCAGCGCCAGGCCGGTGCCGAAGACGAAGCCGCGCGACTCGACCGCCACCACCGCGGCCGGGCGCGGGCACGGGGCGGCCATGCGCTCGATGGCCCTGGCCAGGGCCTCCGGGTGGGTCAGCAGCGGCGTGATGTCCTTGAAGAGCACCCCGGGGCGCGGGAAGTCGGGCACGTCGCGGATGTAGCGGGCCAGGTCGGTCATCGCTCCTTCTCCATGGGGTCGGTTCCCTCCGGCAGCTCGACGGCGCGCCGCAGCTTCTGCAGCGCCCGGGCCTCGATCTGGCGCACGCGCTCGCGCGAGATGCCGAAGAGCCCCCCGGTCTGCGCCAGGGTGCGGGCCACGCCGTCGTAGAAGCCGTAGCGGATGCGCACCACCTGCTCTTCGCGCTGGCTGAGCGAGCGGAGGAGCCGGTCCATCTTCTCGTGCTCGAGCTGCAGCTCGATGAGGCGCTCGACGCTCGGGGGCGACTCGGCGAGGTCCTCGCTGGAGAGCTGCTCGAAGGTCTCGACGCTGCCGCTCTCGTCGAGCGAGCGCAGGCTGCGCAGCAGGGAGCCGAGACGCGCCGCCCGGGCGGTGGAGACGTCCATCGCCCGTCCGATCTCCTCCGCGGTGGGATCGCGCTGCAGGGCGGTGCGCAGCGTCCGCTCGGTGCGCACGTAGCGGTTCACCTGCTGGAACATCTGCACCGGGATCCGCACGGAGCGGGACTGCTCCGCGATGCCGCGCAGCATGGCCTGGCGGATCCAGATCGCGGCGTAGGTGGAGAAACGCAGGCCGCGCTCGGGCTCGAAGCGGTCCACGGCGTGGATCAGCCCGAGGTTGCCCTCCTCGATCAGGTCGAGCATGGGCAGGCCCCGTTCGCGGAACTCGCGCGCCAGGTGCACGACCAGCCGCAGGTTCGCGACGATGACCCGCTTGCGCGCCGCCGCGTCGCCGGCGCGGACCCGGTACGCCAGGGCGAGCAGCTCCTCGTGGGTGAGCAGTGAGACGCGCCCGATCTCGGCGAGGTACGTGCGGAGCAGGTCGCGCTCCGGCGCGGTCGCCACCGCGGTCTCGGGGCCCTCCGCCGGCGCCGGGGTCGCGTCGGGCGGGGTGATCCCCGCCTCGAGCAGCGCGCCGCGGAAACGCTCGAACTCCACGTCCTCGAACTCGGGATCCACCAGCAGCGCATCGTAGACGGCCGCCTCGATGTCGCCGTCGCGCCGGGCCCGCTCGAGCGCCTCGGCGAGACGCTCCGCGAAGTGCCGTCCCACCGGGAGTCTGCTCATCGCGTGGGCCCGATCCCGAAGTCGCGGTAGCGGGCGGGGCCCTCGCTCCAGCGGGAGTCCACCGACTCGACGAAGGCGCCGGCCGGGCCCGCGGCGGCGCAGGCCGCGAGCTGCTCGAGCGCCGCGCGCTCGCCCTCGGCCTCGACGAGCACCGTGCCGTCGGCGCGATTGCAGACCTCGCCGCACAATCCGAGCGCGAGGGCGTTGCGCCGCACGTACCAGCGGAAACCCACGCCCTGCACCTCACCGGTGACGATCAGATGGAGTCGCTGCATGCGTTCGCGGTGCGAAGGATGGTCGGGGCGAGAGGATTTGAACCTCCGACCCCCTGGTCCCGAACCAGGTGCTCTACCAGGCTGAGCCACGCCCCGACCGATATTCAACCGCTCGCCTCGTCCCGCCCCTCGGGCCAGCCGTCCTGCCCGAGCAGGGGGACGAAACGGCACTCGCCGTAACGCTTCGATTCCCAGCCCCCGCGGAGGGTGCGACGCCAGACCTCCAGGCGCTGCAGGCCGGTGCCGCCGACGGGAATCACGAGAACACCCCGCTCGCCGAGTTGACGCTTCAGGGCCTCGGGGACACGGGGTGCCGCCGCAGCGACGAGGACCCTATCATACGGTGCGAAGGCCTGCCAACCCAGCGTCCCATCGCCCTCCCGCAGCCGGACGTTGGCGATCCCGCGCGCGGCGAGCCGGACGCGGGCGGTCTCCAGCAGCTCGTGGACGCGCTCGACGCTGCACACCTCCCCCGCCAGGACCGCGAGCAGGGCGGTCTGGTAGCCCGTTCCGGTGCCGATCTCCAGCACCCTCTGCCCGGACGCCAGCTCGGCGAGCTGGAGCATGCGGGCCACCATGCAGGGCTGGGAGATGGTCTGGCCGTGGGAGACCGGCAGCGCCCAGTCGCCGTAGGCGTCCTCGAGCAGCGCCGGGGGCACGAAGAGGTGGCGCGGCAACTCGCGCATCGCCGCCAGCACCCGCTCGTCGCGCACTCCGCGGGCGCGGATCTGCGTCTCGACCATCACGAGCCGCTCGGCGGCGAAGCGGTCCTCCGGGCCGGGCGCCGGGGGCGGTGCTACTTGCCCAGGTTCCATGCCTCCAGCTCCGGCAGGGCGGCGTCGGCGGTGAAGTCGAGGCGCAGCGGCGTCACGGAGATCCAGCCCTGGTGCACGGCGTGGAAGTCCGTGCCCACGATGGCCTCCCACTCCGGGTCCTCGCCACCGATCCAGTAGTAGTCGCGGCCGCGCGGATCCACCTTCTTCACCAGGGTGTCGTGGTAGATGCGGCTGCCCAGCCGCGTGACGCGCACGCCCGGCACCTCGCCCCAGGGCCGATCGGGGAAGTTGACGTTGAGCAGGTGCCGGCGCGGCAGCCCGCGATCGAGCAGCGTGCGGGCCAGCCGGGCGACGAAGTCCGCCGGCTCGCGCCAGTCCGGCTCGCGCTTGCCCGCCCAGGAGGCGGCGATGGCCGGCGTGCCCTGCAGCGAGCCCTCGATGGCCGCGGCCACGGTGCCCGAGTAGAAGACGTCCTCGCCCATGTTCGGGCCGAGGTTGAGCCCCGAGATCACCAGGTCCGGCCGCTCGTCGAGCAGTCCGTAGAAGGAGGTGATGACGCAGTCG